>JAAYXU010000038.1 GCA_012515725.1 Clostridiales bacterium
ATGCGCTCGGGGTACTCGCTGCGCGACGCATATGTGCTAACCCGGCTGCCGCAGATACTGGCCGACAGCCGACAGCAGGGGGAGACGCTCGCCGCAAGCCGCATACGCGCCCGGAACGCGCGGGTACCCGAGGCGACGCGGGGCGGGGCCGGAGCCGTGGGCGGCGTCAATGTCGCGGCGCTCACCGACGAGGAGTTCGCCAGGATCGAGTCGATCGTGGCCAGCGGCCGCAAGGTTCGCCTGACCTAAATACCGTAAAGGAGGAACTTAAATGGCAGCGCTCAATACGCACCTAACCACGACCGAGGGGCTCGCCCCCGAGGTACAGACATACTACGATCGCAAGATGCTCAAGGACATGAAGCCCAAGCTCGTCCATTACCAGTACGGGCAGAAGCGGCCCATACCGCGGGGTGGCGGCAAGACGATCAATTTCCGCAAATGGACGCCGTTCGCGGCGATCACGACGCCGCTTGCCGAGGGCGTCGTGCCCGACGGGCAGAACCTGTCGATGACCGAAATCACCGCCACCGTGGCACAGTACGGCGGATATGTCGCGATATCGGACCTCCTCGACATGACCGCCATCGACCCGGTCGCCAGCGACGCGGTGGAGCTAATGGCCGACCAGGGCGGGCTCTCGGTCGATACCGTGATACGCGACGAGCTGCACCAGGGCACGGGCGTGCAGTACGCGGGCGGCGGCGACTACCGATTCGAGGTGGGCAAGACCGACATACTCTCCACGACAGAGCTGCGCCGGGCGGTGCGCACGCTCAAGAACAACAACGCCAAGCCATTCCTGCGCAACGGAAAGGAATACTTCATCGCTATCGTTAGCCCCGACACGACCTACGATCTGCAGAGCGATCCCCTATGGCAGGACGTGTCTAAATACCAGGACAAGGAAGCGATATACACCGGCGAGATCGGGCGCATATTCGGCGTGATACTGGTCGAAACGCCGCAAGCCAGGAGCTTCTCGGCCGCAAATCTCACCGCCGCCTCCCGGACGCTGACCGTGGCCGCGTGGAATAACGCGACCCAGACGCTGACGGTGGACGAGGCGATCACCGAGTCGGAGGCCGCCGCGCTCATAGGCCGCGACCTGCTCATATCCGACGAGGGAGAAACCGGCAAGCCCCAATACCTGGCCGCGATTTTGTCCGCCAACGCCGGGGCCGCGGGCGCGGCGTCTCTGGAGCTGGCGCAGAACCAGGCCGAGCTGGGCGTCACGCCCGCAGACGGCGACGTGCTCTATCCCGGAGAGGCCGGGCGCAGCGGCGCGGCGCTGGCTTCGACGCTCGTATTCGGCCGCAACGCCTACGGCGTCGTGGACATCGAGAGCGGCGCGAACGTAAAGACCATATTAAAGCCCGCAGGTTCCGCCGGATCGTCCGATCCGCTCGACCAGATCAGCACCGTGGGCTGGAAGGTGGAGGGGTTCGCGGCGAGGATACTGCAGCAGACCTGGATGATACGCATCGAATCGGGATTCAGCGACTGATAGCGGTCCGTCGGGCCTGGCCCGAAACTACCCGGCGGGGACGCTCCGGCGTCCCCGCGCGATATAAGAAAGGAGACTAAAATGAATACGATCAACACAACGCGGACGCTTGTAGAGCGGCGGGACGCGCCGACCGGCGGGGCCGCCGCGCAGCGCGGAGCCGGTCCGCTGGCCGAGGTATATCTTCCGGTCCACGAAAGCAATCCGGGCGACGACGTGCTCGAGGTGTGCCTCAACGGCCGCAACACGCTCATTCGCCGGGGCGTGCGGGTGACGGTTCCGCTGAGTCTGGCCGAGGTGATACGTCACTCGGGCGCGTACGCCACGATACGCCGCGTAGGCGCAGACTCGTGATGAACGTTTACGAACTTGATACAGTCACGCTCGACCTGCTCTATGAGGACGTGACCGACGAAAACCGCGCCGCGCGCGCGCCGGGTTTCCTGCGCGCCTATAACAGCGCCTATGATGAGCTGCAGCGCGTCCGTTACCGCCCGCGCCGCTGGGAGCAGGCCCAGGCGACGGGCGACGCGCTCGCGCTCGCGAGCCTCTCGTACCGCTGCCGGGCGATACTCAAGATCGCCCGGTACAGGGACTATTCGCAGGAAGCGGGCGGCGGCGCGTCCCCGGAACTTGTCTTTAGGCCCGTGGATCACAGTACCGTGGCGCTGCCCGGCGCGGGCGCGGACAGCGTCTGGGTGCTGTATGAATACCGCTACCCGGATCTCAAAAACGACGCGCCCTGCTCGCCGCCCACAGAGGAGACCCCCGACAACACGCCGCAGATACCCTGCGAGGCGCATCCGCTCCTGTGCATCGCGGCGGCGGCCGACTGCTGCCGGAGACGGCGCCGGCCCGATCTTGCGGACATGCATATGCGCGAATACTACCGCGCGCTTTCCACGCTGCGGCCCGTTCCCATGCCGGGAGACGGGCTGCGCAATCTGTACGAGAGAAGGCGGGGCTGATATGGGCAAATACGGATTTCGCAGGGTCCCGGTTGCCTCCTCGTTCCACGGCGTCAATCAGGCGGTCGACGACCGGTTTCTAAAACCCGGCGAAAGCCGCGACGCGGTCAACTTCCGCTGCGACGGGGGCATCCTTGCTACCGCGCCGGGCTATGAAAAGCATATCGCCGCGGCGCTGCCCGCCGCGCCGGTCACGCCGATGATATTTCACGAGTACCGTGGCGACGGCACTATCGCAAAGCGGCTGCTGGCCGCGACCGCCGACGACCTGTACCGCTGGGATCCGCATGACGCCCGCTGGGTATCTATTAGGGGCGCGGAAACGATCACAAGCGGCGATTTCTCATACGCGAACTACAGGGAGAGTGGCGTGAGCAAAATCATACTATCAAACGGCGTGGACCCGGTCTACGAGTGGAGCGGGGGAGAGAGCATCGCCCGGCTATATAGCGACGCCGGGCCGCCCCCGCTTGAAGCGCCCAGAGGCCGCTGTGTGACCGTCCACGCCGAGCGGCTGTGGGTCGGGGGCGTTGCGGGCTCGCCCAACACGGTATTCGCGTCGGACGCGTACGCGCCCTCCAACTGGACGGTCGGCGACTACGAGGCGGGATACCTGTCGGTATCGACGTGGGACGGCGGGGATATCGTCGGACTGGCGTCGCTGCTGGGCGACGTAGTGGTTTTCAAGCAGACCAGCATCTTTCGCATCGTGGGAACCTATCCGGATGAGTTTGAACCCGTGCAGGTCATGACTATGGAGGGCGCTATCGCGCCCAGGACGCTGTGCCAGTACGACAACCGCGCCTACTTCCTGTCCGACGACGGGCTTATGGCCTACGACACGATACGGGCCTACGAGGTCATACCAAACGCGCTTGCGGATTTCTGGGCCGGAGTCAACCGCGCGGCGCTGCCCGGCGCGTGCGGCATAGCGCACAACAACAGGGTCTATATGGCGGTTCCCTGGGGCGAGGGACAGACCGACAACAACCGGGTCATCGAATACGACATCGTAAGCGGCTCGGTCGCGATCCGAAGCGGCATTACCGTCCGGCGTTTCCTGCAGGACGACGAGGAGCTGCTCTTTGTGGGGCCGGGTAACCATATCTACCGGTACGGGAGCGGGTCCGATCTGGACGGCGAGGCCGTCGACATGGTATGGAATACGCCGGTATCGGACTTTGGCGCTCCCGGTGTCAAATGTATATACGACGCGATTCTTACGGCGTGGAGCCCGACGGCCGGAGCAGAGATACAGGTGGAGCTGCTGCGGGGCGGCGAGGCGATCGCCGCAAGAACGATCGCTCTGCCGCCCGTGCGCGGCGTCGTGCGCGGGCCGCTGCGGGGATCGGGGCGGGTGCTGGGCTTCCGGCTGCGCAACGTTTCAGGCAGCGACGTGCGCGTCGCCTCGCTCGAGGTCGAGTGCGACCAGGTGGAGGATCTGTAATGGCCGGTTATGGAAGGTTCACGCCCGTATACGGTACCGACCCGACGCAGCTGACCCGGCTCAACGACATGCTGCGCTACCTTTTCAACAAGGTGCAGGGCGGACTGACGATCCGGGAGATGGGAAACGAGATCGTGCTGACAGGCGCGGACGGATCGGTAGGCGCTGTCATCGGGGTCACGCGGGAGGATATTGAGATCGCGGTCGGGGAGGGCCGGGAATTTCACTCGATACAGGTCGCGATAGACAGCCTTCCGGGCATCATCAACCACGACGTTTTGATCACGGTATACGCGGGGACATACGCCCAGGACGTCGTAATAAAAGGGTTTGCCGGCAGGGGCACGCTCACGATCCGGGCCGACAGCACGTTTTCGGTGTCAAGCTTCACGGTCGCGTCGTGCTCGCTGGGGGACGAGATCGGGGTGGGGCTGACGATCGACGGCGGCGACGCGCTTGGCCACTCTAGCTGCACCAGCGCGGCAAAGCCCGGGTTTACCATCACCTCGTCAGTCGGCGTGTATGTGTCCCACTTTACGATCGCGGGGAGCGCGTCGGCGGAAGGTGTGGCGGTATTCAATTCATTCGCGACGCTCGCCGATATAGCGATCAGCGACCGGGACGTGGGCGTGGCCGCGTACAACGGCGCGAACGTCCACTTGAGTGGCCTGAGCGGATCGGGAAACCGGACCGGCGTGGCGGCCCGCTTTGGCGGGATCATAACGAAGTATTACGAGGAGGCCATGCCCTCCGGGACGGTCGAGAACGAGAACACGCAGTACGGCGGGTTGATCGTCAACTACGAGGGGACGGTGCTCCCCGGCGGCGACGGATGGGTCTACGCCGCCGAGTCGTGGAGCTTTGCTTCGGCGGGCTCGTTTA
>JAAYXU010000289.1 GCA_012515725.1 Clostridiales bacterium
GAGGAGCTGACCGGCGTGCCGGTCGCGATGATCGGCGTGGGCGCGCGGCGCGACCAGGCCGTCGTGCGGTGCGATCTGTACCGGTAGCAGTCCGCATAAAAACGGAGTGGGCGGGTTTTTAACCCGCCCGCTTTTTGCTCTCCGCAGTTCGTAACCGGATATCTACCTATTACTCGTCCTCCAGCAGCGCCCACATTTTCGGACAGACCACGTCCACGTCCTCGGTAAGTCCGCACTCGAACACCACAAAACCGTCGTATCCCGTATCGCGGATCGCCCGGAACACGTTCCGGTAATTGATCTCGCCGGTGCCGGGCTGCTTGCGCCCCGGTACGTCTCCCACGTGAATGTGGCCTATGTATTCGATATTGTCCCGGATGGTGCTGATGAGGTTCCCCTCGGTGATCTGCTGGTGGTATACGTCGTAGAGCACACGAACGCTGGGGCTTCCCACCTCGCGTATCATCTCCACAGCCTCGGCCGTCGTCGTCAGATAGTAGCCCTTGTGATTGACCAGCACGTTAAGCGGCTCGAGCGCCAGCATCATTCCCGCCTCCTCGGCGAGCGGCGCTGCGGCGCGCAGCGCCGCGACCACCTGATCATGCTGCCGGGAGCGTGGTATCTCCGGAATCTCATTGCCTGTCGTCACGACTATGATTTTCGTCCCAAGGCTTCGGGCAGCGGCGATCGTCTCGCCTATCGCGGTCACGAACGCGTCCAGCGCGTCGGCGTGTACGATTCCGTGCCGGTTATCGATCTTCTCCTGTATCGCGGGATCTTTAGAGCGGCACAGTATCGCGGACAGCGCGACGCCCGCGTCCTCGAGCGCAGCGCGCATACGGGCCGTATCCAGCCCCGTCCAGTTCAGCATCTCGATGGCCTTGAACCCCCTGCGGGCCGCGGCCTCGGGCTTATCGTACTCGTCGCACCGGAACCAGGAATTATGTACTGTCAGCGTAAACATACCGCTTCCTCCTATATGAGACTGATTTCTTTGCCGGTCGCGATCGACTCGTTGCACGCAAGCGTCAGCGCCAGCGATTTACACGCGTCCGCGTAGGGCGAGCGAACGAGGGACTGGTCTCCTGTCTTGACCGCGTCAATGAATGCGCGGTCCTCGGCGACGCCCTGATCGGCCTGTTTGCGGAATATCTGCACCATGCTTCCCGTGTCGATCTCCACCGACTGACGCAGCGTGTACCGGATATCGGCGTCCACGCACCGGAAATGGAGTCCGTTCTTGCCGGGCACATTGCGATCCAGATAGCATCCCGTAAACAGCGTCGCCACGACGCCACTGCGGAACGTGATGACCGCCGACGAATAGTCGTGAAGATCGTATCCCTCACGCCGGACGATGCCCCGTCCCCCGGCGCAGTACACCTTCGCCGGTTCCCCGATGAGATAGCGCAGCATGTCGAAAAGGTGTATGTTCTGCTCGACGATCTGTCCGCCGCTCGTGGCGTAGGTCGGCCACCAGTACGGGCCGGGTATGCCTCCGAGCCACGCGCCGTCGATCAGGCCCACGACGCGCCCCTCGAGCAGCTCACGCGTTTTCTCAATGATGTCGAGGTAGCGGTCCTGGAACCCGACCGCGGTTACGATACCGGCCTTCCCGGCGGCGTCCCGTATAGAGTGGGCAAGCTCCATGCCGAGCGCCATCGGCTTTTCTACGAGGAAGGGGATCCCGCGGCGGATGGCCTCGAACTCGATGGAGCCGTGCTGATCGGGCGGAACACAGATGTAGAGCGCGTCGGGACGGGCGTCATCCAGCATTTTGAGATAATCCTCGTATACTTTGCCCGCCCCGGCGGCGGCAGCCTTTTCCCGCGCCTTTTCCGGGCGGATATCCATGAATCCCGCGAACACCACGTCCTCAAACTGCGTCAAATGACTAAGATGAAAATTGCATATGCCCCCGCATCCGACCATAGCAACCCTGACCTTGTCCACTATACTCACTCCTTCTGCGATATGAATTTAGCCCTCTGTCCCGTAAGTTTCCGGCTATTCCTATACTACCATGCTGAAACGGGCGGCGCAATTGCATTTTATTCGCCGGGTTTCGTTATATTCACATAGCTGTGAGCCGCTCATAAAGATTACGGTTCATATTGTATTTATACCAAATACGATGATGGGGAGCGCATATCGCGACTGTTCATGAATTCGTTACACTCCCGTATGATAAATCAGTCTAAAATGTGGTATAATAATGGTGATAACAGGAAGGGAGGATCGCGCTTATTACCCATTGAAACTCTTTGAAAGGGGTCGAAATCATGCGGACTACGATCAGCGGAAAGCACCTCAACATCACCGATGCTATGCGAAAGATGGCCCAGAAAAAGATAGGCAAGCTGGAGCGCTACTTTGAGCCCGAAACCGAAGCGATCATCATCATGTCCATGGAGCGGGATCTGCGTAAGGCGGAGATCACGATTCCCTTCAACGGAATCGTGCTGCGCGGCGAAGAAGCGACCGAGGACATGCAAAAATCGGTCGAAATGGCGGTTCGCAAGCTTGAAAAGCAGATACATCGCTATCGTACACGGCTTGAGCGCAGGCTGCGGGAAGGAGCGTTCAGGGGCGCTGCCCCGGATGAGGAGGCCGAGGAGGCCGAAAGCACCAGGATCGTACGCACGAAGCGCTTCAATATAAAGCCCCAGGATATAGAGGAGGCCGCGATGCAGATGCGGCTGCTGGGTCACAGCTTCTATGTGTTCCGCTCCGCGGAAACTAACGAAATTAACGTGCTCTATCAGAGACAGGACGGCAGTCTTGGACTCATCGAGCCTGATTGAGAAGAGTGTTTTAGGTAAAAGGCACCCCGCGCGCGGGGTGCCTTTTTTGCTGTTTACGGTTTGTACTGCTGCTCGAGCGCAGTGACGCGGTTATCTAAAATGGCGGCGCTTTTACCTTGAACATAGATTATCCTCCACAAACGATCGCTCCCCGCAGCGCTGCACGAACCACGCAAAAAGCCGGGCCATCGCCGCGTCTTCGGTCATCCGCTCGGGGTGCCACTGCACAGCCAGCGCCGGACGGCCGTCGGCGGCCTCGACCGCTTCTACTATGCGCCCGTCCTCCGACCAAGCGACAGGCGCAAGA
>JAAYXU010000290.1 GCA_012515725.1 Clostridiales bacterium
CTCGTCGATACGCGCGACGGGCCTGAAAAAGAGCGGATGATGCGTTACGATCATATCCGCGCCCGTCTTTTGGGCCTCATCGACCACAGCGCCGGTGATCTCGAGCGCGAGCAGCAGGCGCGATACGGCCCGCGACCGGGATCCTAGCTGGAGCCCTACCGAGTCCTGCGGCTCCGCGGTCTCCTCCGGGGCCAGGCGCTCCAGTATCGCTATGATTTCAGATGCTGCGCAAGCCATGCCATCGCTCCCTCGTAGAGCGCCAGCTGGCGCTCAAGTTCCGCGAACCGGCGCGCCGACGCTTCTTTCCTCCCGCGGCACGCGCAGGCCATGAGCGTGCGGCAGCGCCCGGATTCCTGTATGAGATACGCCCCAAACAGCGGGTGCTCCGATGCGAGTTCCCAGTTGCCGATGAGACAGTCGAAGCGCCTCATTGGGTCGACCTGTCCGTACCGCGCCCGGAAAACCTGCCGTATACTCCCCCGCTCGACGCCATAGCCTTCGCCCATGATGCCAAAACCGTTCCGGTAAAGCCAACCGCGCAGCGCGCCGCCGGCATTCATCGGCTGGAGCACGAGTTGAAGCGTCCGGGTTTTGACAGGATCGGCGGACAGTATCTCCTCCATCGTCCGGCCGCCCATACCGGCCAGCACGGCGATCTGCGCCTCGCCCGGCGAGAGCGGCTCCATCCCGTCTCCCAGCCTGCACGAGACGCGGTCCGCCACACCGCAGCGAGCCGCCAGGGCGGCCGACTTGGCCAGAGAGGGAGCGCTCACGTCCACGGCGATCACCCGCCTGCCTCTGCCCGCGAGCCATACCGCCAGGCGTCCATGATCCGCGCCTATATCCGCGACAACGCCCTCATCGGGTATTAGCGCCGCCACCGCCGCCATCCGCGGCGACAGCGCGGGGCTTTTCACTGCGCGCATTCCCTCCCCCGGCATGCTTGGGGCGTCCCAGTATCATGCCCTTTTGTATGAGCGCGGAAACCCCGACGGCCAGCACCGCGTCCCCGATGCTGGCGTACCCCGCCCATCGGAAGGGAATACGGATCACATCACCCAGGAACCACAGCGGTTCGCCGCCATGCATGATGATGTATTCGGGTATATCGCCGCTCTCGATGCGCTCTATTAGACCGGCGTTCCACGGGTCCGCAAGCACGGCGGGCGACACCGGCATGCGTCCTCCATTGAGAATCATGACCAGAAAGTTCAAAAGAATACCGATCCCCATCACCGCGACGGTCCAGTGCCTGCCATTTAGCAGTATGAACGCAAAAAGGAGGCCGTACTGCAGCAGGCATTCGGCCCACATGAAGCGGGGAAACAGGTCGGGAAACCAGCCCTTCAATAGGCCCGTTGACGCCTCCAGCCCGAATGCAAGCAGTACGCACCATACCCCGCGCAGCCGTATGCCGATCAGCCCCGCGAGCCTTCCCTTTCGCAGGTATCCGACTATCACAGAGAGGAGCGCGGGCGCGAGCAGTATCACAGCAGGTCTCCTTTCCGCTCGATGACCGCGAGAAACGCGTCGACGACTGCCGGATGAAACTGGGATCCGCGATTCTCGCGGATAATATCTATCGCCTTCTCCCGAGGAATCGCTTGGCGGTACGGGCGGTCGCTGGTCATCGCGTCATACGCATCGGCCAGCGCGACGATATAGGCCGAGAGCGGCACCTGCTTGTCGACACCCACGACAGGATAGCCCTTTCCGTTGAAATATACATGATGGTAGAGTATGGTGTCCTTGATGTTCCGGTTCATATCGACGTCTTCAAGTATGAAAAGGCCGATTGTCGGATGCGCCCGGATCTGATCCATTTCATCGGGATTCAGCTTCCCCGGTTTACGCAGTATCCTGTCCTCGATTCCTATTTTTCCGATATCGTGAAGCAGCGCCGCTACCTTGATATCCTCGATGAGTGTCGCATGGATATGGAGCTCGTTTGCCAGCACCTCGGAGTACATTTCCACCCGCCGCGAGTGGCCTTCGGTATACTTGTCGCGCGCTTCTATCGCTGCCGTGAGCGTACGGATAGTCTTGTAGAACTGCTCTTTGGAATCCAGATACAGCTTGAACGCGTACCGCGCGAAAAGCAGCGGCAGTATGAAAAGAGAAGCCATCACGTAGCCCTCGTACCCTTTGCCCATTTCCATAAATCGCGCAAGAAAATAGCCCATCGGCGCGGTGGATAATAGGTTAGGCAGCAGGCTGCGTACTACGGAGCCCAGCATCGGGTAGAAACGCACCCGGTTCATGATGGAGAAGAGGCCCATCAGCATTGTGGCGTTTAGAAAAAACGCAGGAAGCAGGAACCCGAGCGACGGGAGCAGTATCCGAACCGCGTCTAGATCGGTGACGTTCATGAGAGTGCAAAGCCTCTCGTACACGAAGCCGCCCACCGTCAGCGATATAATGAGATTGGCGTTGTTAAAGAGGGTCTTATAAAGCGGGGTATTGAACATATGATGCCGCTCGTCGCCCGCGCGATTGGTTTCCACGACGAGGAACGCGCTCAATAGAACGACGAGAACCGTTGCGCTGTGCCCCTTTAGAAGCATCGAGGCAAAAATCGTGATGATCGACAGATCGAGTGCCTGATCGTTGCGAATATAGACGGGAAGCGACCGAAGCAGGGCGCACATAGCGGTCAGTACTAATATATCAAGAAATTCCTGTAGGATATTGTCGGATACGAGCAGGCCGAGCGCGTACTTCCAGCAGGAGTAGACACTGATGGCCAATCCCACCATGATGACTATCACGATATATCCCCGCATGCGACGCTGGGTAGCCCGTTCGGTTTTTAAAAGCGTTTTGCCCAATGAATTCCTCACATAAAAGAAGCACGGCCCCGGTGACAATTCACTGATTACTTCCAGGTAAGGAAAGCGCCGCCGGCGAGCAACATGGATAACAACGCCATAACAGCAACGAAAATTTTCGCCTTCATCGATGTGCCTCCTGCTAAATCTCTGCCCGTTCCGCTATTAGGACAGGATTTCCGCTACGCTAGGCAAACCACTCTGCTATGACCGGGGCCGTGCACTAATACTTATTGCGCCAGGCTCATGTAGACGTTCAGCCTGCGGTTCAGCGCGTCCAGAACCGCGTTGACCGTAGCCTGATTCTCATCAGCCCGTACGAGCGCCGAGCCAAGCAGCGTCTCCGACTGGCTGCCATAGGAGAACAGTACGGCTGCCAATATCGCCCGCTGCTTATAAATTATGGTCTCCTTCACCTCGGCAATGGTTATTAGGGAGCGCGATCCCGTGATCTTCTGGATCGCGTCCACCGTCGCCTCCGCGATAGCTTGTCCGCGCATAAGCGCTACATGCCGGGTGGTCGCAGTACCCGTATAGCTCCCCTCGCCACAGATGAGCGTCACTGACGCCGTCATTGACTCCGAGCCGCGATAGGCTATGTTCAGTTCCTGGCTCTTTATACGGATTGTGGGATGCTCGCCTTCCTTGTTATCGGTGCCGCCTCCCACGTCGATCTGCGCAACGCTAATCTTCTTGTAGTCGATGTCCTGCCGGAACTGCGCCATCAGCGCAGACTGTATGTCCCGTACGATCTGCTTTACATTGCGGGAATTGTCCGCCAGCACATGGCATTCGGCTACCTGTCCGATCTCATCGAAGTTGATCTTGGACGTGATGACACCCGATATAAGGTCAATGAGTCCCTCATAGTCCTCAGCCGACGGTATGATTTTCGTGATACCGTTCGTCATTATTGGCTCCTCCACCCCGTATTATCTGATAAACTGACACCAATCGCCTGCGCGGGCATGTAATCTGGCATTATAGTATCATATTTCCGAACATTTTTATAGTCCGTTTTGAAAAAACTACTGATTTTTCTTGAACAAATCCCGAAAACCTCCCAGGCGGCCTCAAAAGCCGCCGAGAGCAGGTCAGTCAAGAAAATCCTTCAGCTTTTTACTGCGACTGGGGTGACGCAGCTTGCGGAGCGCCTTAGCCTCTATCTGCCGGATGCGCTCCCGGGTCACCCGGAACTCGCGGCCTACCTCCTCCAGCGTACGGGCGCGCCCGTCGTCCAGGCCGAAACGGAGCCGCAGAACTTTCTCCTCCCGCGGCGTGAGAGTATCCAGCACGTCCATGAGCTGCTCCTTGAGCATCGTGAATGCGGCCGCCTCCGCAGGAGCGGGTACGTCGTCGTCGGGAATGAAATCCCCCAGATGGCTGTCCTCCTCCTCACCGATGGGCGTCTCCAGAGAAACAGGCTCCTGGTCGATCTTGATGATCTC
>JAAYXU010000039.1 GCA_012515725.1 Clostridiales bacterium
CTAGGGTGTGTTCATATAAACCGAGATGGTCAGCGTTTGCGGGATTTTCGCGTCAGGCAAGGCGCTTCCCCGCAGGAATACCGGCGGTATTTCAAGGGGGAGCAACGCAGCATGGCGCGAAAAGACCGTGAAGAATGGCCGTCGAGCGTTTGTGTGAACACGCCCTAGGTAATCGCTGACTTATTCGGTGGCAGGCCTGCCGGTCGCTTTTCCGCCCCCACAAGGTTGGTTTCCCTTTGGGAAACCAAGTCGCTGCGCGACCGTGTGATTCAAATGAATTTGAATCGCACGCCGCTGTCGCTCATCCGGTCGCCGTAGCGCTGCTACGGCTCCCTGCTGGCTCCGCGTGGGGACGAAAAATCGCCTCGCAATCCACCACCTCATTAAATCATCGCTTGCCTAGAAGAGGCCTACCCGCGCCCGGCGCGTCAGCCCGCCCGATGATGGAACTTTGGGAAGGCATCCCAAAAAAATAAAATGGAGGTTGATCCGAATGAAAAACAAGAGATTCCTCGCACTGCTGTTGGTCCTGGCGCTGACCATCCCGGCCCTCTGCTTCACCGCACTGGCCGAAGAGCTTCCCCTGGCCGGCATGAAAATCGGCTTTGCCCACCTGACGCTGATGGACGAGTGGTGCGTCAGCGTCGGCGACGCGATGGAGGGTATCGGCAAGGAACTGGGCGCAGCCGATGTCAACGTACAGGTTGCCGAGTTCGACCTCGAAAAGCAGGTCAAGGACCTGGAGAACTTCATAAACCAGCAGTATGACGCCATCTTCATACTTACCGGCTTCACCGACGCCATCATCCCCTACATCGAGAAGGCCAAGGAGGCCGGTATACCGGTCATCGCGATGGACGGCACGATCGAGGGTGACCCGCTGGTCTCCCACATCGTGTGGGATCAGGCTTATACCGGCACGGTGCTCGGCGAGGCCGTGGCCGAGTACATTGACGAGAAGCTCGGCGGCGAGGCGCGCATCGTGTGCTTGGATTCGAAGACGCTCGAGCACATGGCCATCCGGCAGGTGTCGTTTCTGAAGGTCCTGACCGAGCGTTTCGGCGATAAGGTCACGATTGTCAACGACTCCGATTGCCAGACCCGCGAGTCGGCGATGAACGTCATCACGTCGATCAGCGAGCCCTACGACCTGATCTACGCTGCCTCCGATAGCAATGCCTACGGCGCGATTTCGGGCCTGCAGCAGAAGGGCCTGACGTCGATCCCGGTGTTCGCCTGCGGCGGCTACGGTAAGGAGCTCTTCGACGCGCTGACCGTCGAAAACGGCCAGTTCGAGGGTTCGATCGTCGTCCCCGGCTCCAGCATCGTCCAGAGCGCCTACGACCAACTGCTCAAGTACCTTGCCGGCGATACCGACATCCCCGAGCGCGTCGACTGCGAGTTCTACTACATCGACCGCCACGACGGCGCGGAAGTGATCGCCCTGACCAAGCCCGCCGAATAGGAGGCGGCCATCGGCCGGCGGGAGGCCGCCCAACGGCCTCCCGCCGGTTTCCAGAACAGCACAGCCCCACCATCGGGCGAGGAGGTTTCTCATGAACGAGAGGATACAATCGCTGCGCGAGCTCCTGTTCGCTGGCTCCCACAAGGCCTATCGCGTTCCGACGCTGAACGCGACCATATTGGACGACGCCACCCGAAACCTCCCGCCCCAGGTGCGCAAGGCCCTCGCGTTCGAGCGCATGTGCGAACTTGCGCCCATCTACATACAGCCGGGTGAGCTGATCGTGGGCGGAAAAACGGTCTATCGGCTACCCGAATACTATACCGAGAAAGAAATCGAAACCGGAAATCCGCACATCGAGACAGAGGGCTTCAGCAATCTGTTCGGCTTTGTCTACAATCTGTGCCAGGACACACGGGGCTTTGGCACGCCCAACAGCAGCATTCCCGCGTACTACAAATACGTTCCCCTCGGCATCGGCGCGATGCTTGAAAAGGCTGAAGCCGGCCTCGCCTCGGACTGCGACGGGCGGCAGAGGGCGTTTTATCAGGCGTCGCAGATCGCGCTGCGCGCCGTGCAGAAGTCGATCCGCCGGTATGCCGATCTCGCTCGCGAGCAGGAAGCCGCTTGCGTGGACGATGCCCGCAGGGCGGAGCTTTCCAAGCTCATCTCTGTTCTTTCGCATATCGAGAGCGGCGCGCCGCGTGATTTCTACGAGGCGCTGCAGCTGTTCTACTACTTCCAGTACCTTGTGTGGATGGAGGGCGAATACTTGATACCGCCGGGGCGCATGGATCAGTATCTATACCCCTATTATAAGCGCGATATCCAGAGCGGCGCGTACACCAACGCGCAGATCTTTGAGCTTCTCGAGTGCGCGTTCATCAAGCTCAACTACGAGATCGACCGCACGCATGGCGAGGCGGGCAAGTTCGAAAGCGACACCGGCCAGAGTGTCACCGTCGGCGGTATAGATCCCGTCACCGGCGAAGACGCCTCAAACGAGCTGACGCTGATGATACTCGACACCAAGCTCGACCTGCACCTATCCGACCCCCGCATCCACCTGCGCGTCCACATGAGTACGCCAAAGGCCGTATGGGAAAAGGCCGCCGAACTGACGGCCGCGGGCATGGGCTTCCCGCTGTACGACTATGACGACAACATCATCCGCGCGCTGATGAACCACGGCGATTACTCGGTGGAGGACGCCCGGGACTACGCCGGCTCCGGCTGCTGGGAGATCGTCGTGCCGGGCAAGAGCATCAACCGCAACCTCGGCGACATAGACTGCCTGCGCAACCTCGAGTGGGCGCTGAACGACGGCAAAAACGTGCTGCCCGTGAGTCCGGATGCCATCGGCCTCGTCGAGGGCCGCTGGGGCCTGCGCACAGGCAGCGTCGAGAGCTTTGATGCCTTTGAGGACCTGATACGGGCTTTTAAGGCGCAGATGAAGCACAATATCGATACCATCGCCTGCAACTGCAACAATAGCAGATTCGGCCCTGCGCCGCTGTACTCCGTGCTGATGGAGGACTGTCTGGAGAAGGGGCTTGACATCGCCGACGGCGGCGCGCGCTACTACGAGACGGACTTCCAGATGTCGTCCCTCTCCAACTGCGCGGACGCACTGTACGCCATACGGCGGCTGGTGTTCGACGAAAAGCGCTATACGCTCAGGCAGTTGCGAGACATACTCAATGCAAATTACGAGGGTCACGAGGCGCTTCGACAGGAGATCATCAATAAATTCCCGAAGTTCGGCAATGGCGTGACGGAGGTCGATTCCATCGCCTACGACATCGCGCGCTACTTCAGCCGCGAGGTGAAAAAGCACCGGAATAGCTACGAGGGCCCCTACCGCGCCCGCATATCAAGCGCGCTCGGGTATGTCTCCATCGCGCGCGGGCTGGGCGCTTCCGCAGACGGCCGGAAATGCTCCGACTTCTACGGTGCAAACCTATCCCCCGGCCTTGGCGCGGAGCGCAGCGGGCCGACCGGCGTGATACTGTCCTGCGGCAAGGTGCCCACTGAGGGTCTCGCGGGTGGTTCGATACTGGACATCAAGTTCAGCCCGGCGGTGCTGTCCACGCCGGAACTCCGCGACAAGTTTATCGCGCTTCTGAAGACGTATTTCCGGTTGGGCGGCCTGCAGGCACAGGTGAACGTCGTCGACCGGGCAACGCTGCTGGATGCTAAGGCGCATCCGGAGAACTATCCGGATCTGTTGGTTCGGCTGTGGGGCTTCAGCTCGTACTTCGTGTCGCTGCCGGAGGACTATCAGGATCAGATCATCGCGCGCACGGAGTTAGGTCTGTGATATGAAAACGGCGTTTATATTTGACGTCAAGCACTACGCCGTCCACGACGGGCCGGGAATCCGCACGACGTTCTTCTTCCAAGGCTGCGCGCTGCGCTGCCTTTGGTGCCAAAATCCGGAATCGCTGTTGAGGAATGCGCACGTGGTCGTCGATGCGGAGAAGTGCATCTCCTGCGGCGCCTGCGCGGCGGTCTGCCCGGCGGAGCGGCCGGATGGGCAGCGACTGAAGGGCAATTGCCTTCGCTGCTTCAGCTGCGCCGCCGCCTGTCCGACAGGGGCGCTGCGCCTGTGCGGGCGGGAAGTCACCGTGGGCGATCTGCTCAAGACCGTGCGGATGGAGCAGCCCTTTTACGAAACTTCCGGCGGCGGCATCACGACCTCCGGCGGGGAGTGCCTGTTGCAGGCGGACTTCCTCGAGGACTTCCTGCGGGGCTGCCGCGAGATCGGCGTACATACGGCGGTCGACACCTGCGGCGCGGTTCCCTTTCACGCGTTCGAGCGCGTGCTTCCCTATACGGATCTTTTCCTGTACGACCTAAAACTGATGGATGACGCGCTACACCGGCAATGCACCGGTGCGTCGAATGCCCGCATACTTGAGAACCTCGCGCGGCTTCTGGATCTCGGGGCACATGTGCGGATTCGGGTGCCGCTGATCCCCGGCATCACCGACGCGCCCGAAAACATCGAGGCCATCGGCGAATGGCTGCTTGCCAATGGCGGAAGCCGCCAGATCGACCTATTGCAGTACAACTCGTTGGCCGAGAGCAAATACGAAAAGCCACCGTTCTACGTGGACGAGCCGCCCAATAGCTATCCGTTGCCGGGCTTGAGGCCGCAGTCTGCGGAGGCGATCCGCGCGCTCGAGCAGCTGCTTAAGCGGCAGGGGCACGCGGTCAGGAGTCTCGTCTGGAGCGTGGGCTCATAGCGCCCCATTCCGGCGGATGACAACCGAAAGGAGACGAAATACCCAATGGCGAGAATAATCGATATCACCGGAACCATCTACGAGGGCATGTGGAATCTGGAGGCGCCGTTTCCGGACTACCATATGCGGCCTCTGCCCCTGGTTCCCTGGGTTGAGGGCGACGTCTACGCCGAGATCTTCGAGATGCACTCGCAGACCGGCACGTATCTCGAGACCCCCGGCCACTTCTATGGGTACGAAAAATCGTACCTGATTAACGATGTCGATGTCGCAGACCTGACCAACCGCGACTGCGTGGTGCTGGACGTCGGTCCCATCAACCCGGACAACCGCGACGAGCGCATGCCGGTGACGATGGAGCACATACTGCGTTGCTCGAACCGCGCGCTGATACGCCCGGGCGATGCCATACTGCTATGCACGCACTGGGGCGGGATGTGGGAGAACCCGGACTACCTGAAGAACTCCCCCTACATGACCCGCGAGGTCATGGAGTGGATCGTCGCGCAAAGGCCGTTCCTACTGGGCAGCGATTTCCCGAGGTTCGAGATCGTCGAAACCCCCCAGGGTATATTCGACATATTCGCGCCGGCCAATATACTGCTGTTCGGCCCAGCGGTGAATCTGGAGACTGTCCGCGCGCCGAAGGTCAAGTTGACGGCGCTACCGCTAAAGATCGTCGGTACCTGCTGCACGCCCTGCAGGGCGGTGATCGCGGAAGACTAACGGCCCATCCGTAGTTTTCGAGAATCATTATAGAAAGGGGATCCCCATGAGTAAGAACAACCGCGAATTCAACTTTCGTCCCGCGCGCTGGCTGCCCCGCCACGCCCCCGAGGTGCTCGAGCGCGCGC
>JAAYXU010000291.1 GCA_012515725.1 Clostridiales bacterium
GTGCAGTCGTTGCGTTTTAGCCCCGGCTTGAAGAGAGCCGGAATTTGCACTTTCCGGCCCCTACGCGTCAAACAATTAAATTGCAATTTTTGCTCTAATACTATATAATATAGTTTATTGCTTATAATAAGGGGGAACAATAAACCGTGCTCCACCTCGGACGAAATTTGACCATTTCCGAGAAGCATATCGTAGCGATACTGGGCATGACGTCGGCGCATCCGCCCCAGTGGGCCCGCGCGATGGCGTCGCTCGGCGCGGGAGATCCGCCCTATAAATCGATCATACTGACCGACGACGGCCTAAAGTGCAGGCTCGTATATTCGCCGGTAAGTCCATCTACGCTGCGCGGCAGGATCGGGCAGCGATCCGGTTTGCGTCCGGCAAATGACATAGACAATACGCAGGAAAGGAAAACCCATGCACGACACAAGACAGCCCGCTGACGCCGTATACGACGCCAGCCAGATACAGGTACTCGAAGGCCTGGAAGCGGTGCGCCGCCGCCCGGGCATGTACATCGGCAGCACCGACGCGCGCGGACTGCACCATCTCGTATACGAGCTCGTGGACAACTCGATCGACGAGGCGATGGCAGGCCGCTGCGACCGCATCGACATAGTGATCGCGCCCGACGGCTCGCTCTCGGTTACAGACAACGGCCGGGGCATACCCACAGGTATCCACGAGAAGGAGGGCCGCTCCTCGGTGGAAATCTGTCTTACGATACTGCACGCCGGGGGCAAATTCGGCGGCAGCGGCTACAAGGTGTCGGGCGGCCTTCACGGCGTGGGCATGTCTGTCGTCAACGCGCTGGCAAAATGGCTCGAGGTCACCGTCTGGCAGAACGGCAAGGAGCATTTCCAGCGCTATGAGTACGGCAAACCCGTCGAGCCGCTCAAGGTTGTCGGGGATTCAGACCGCAGCGGCACCCGCATCGCGTTCTATCCCAACGAGAAAATATTCGAGACGCTGGATTTCTCCTACGATATGCTGCGCAGCCGACTGCGTGAAATGGCCTTCCTCAATAGCGGAGTCACGATAGCGCTGCGAGACGAGCGCGGCGAAGAGCCCCAGGAGTCAGTCTTTTTCTACGAGGGCGGCGTCAAGCATTTCGTCCAGTACTTAAACCGCACCAAGGAAGCGCTGTTTCCCGAACCCATCTATATAAGCGGCAGCCGGGACGAATCCGATCTGGAGGTGGCGATGCAGTACACGACCAGCTACAACGAGGCTGTGTTCTGCTACACAAACAACATCGCCAATCCCGAAGGCGGCACGCATCTGGCCGGGTTCCGCAGCGCGATCACACGCGCGATCAACGACTACGCCCGCAGGTTTAATTATCTCAAGGAGGCCGAGGAGAACCTGTCGGGCGAGGACGTGCGCGAAGGGCTGACGGCCATCATATCGGTGCGTATCCCCGAACCGCAGTTCGAGGGACAAACAAAGGCGAAGCTGGGCACAAGCGCGGTGCGGTCGCTGGTGGACGGGCTGGTCAGCCAGGGCCTCGCCAGCTTCCTCGAGGAAAACCCCGCGCAGGCGCGCGCCATACTCGAAAAGTGCATGGCGGCCTCCCGGGCCCGTGAAGCCGCGCGTAAGGCGCGCGAGCTTACGCGGCGCAAGAGCGTACTCGAGAGCGCCAGTCTGCCGGGCAAGCTCGCGGACTGCACCGAGCGCGACCCGGCAAAGTGCGAAATATTCCTGGTCGAGGGAGACTCGGCCGGAGGCTCGGCCAAGGCCGGCCGCGACCGGCAGTTTCAGGCGATACTGCCTCTGCGCGGCAAGATTTTGAACGTCGAAAAAAGCCGCCTCGATCGCGTGCTGGCAAACAACGAAATAAAGGCGATGATCACCGCCTTTGGCGCGGGCATGGGCGCGGAGTTCGACGTGACGAAGCTGCGCTACCACCGGATCGTGTGCATGACCGACGCGGATGTGGACGGAAGCCATATCCGCATACTGCTGCTTACGTTCTTCTACCGGTTCATGCGCCCGCTCATAGAGAACGGCCACGTCTACATCGCCCAGCCGCCGCTATACAAGGTGACCAAGGGCAAGAATGACCATTACTGCTACTCCGACGCGGAGCTGGAGGCGCTGCTAAATGAAGTCGGCCGGGACGGTATCGCGGTGCAGCGCTACAAGGGCCTGGGAGAGATGGACGCCGAGCAGCTCTGGGATACGACGATGGACCCCGAGACACGCACGATGCTGCGCGTATCGCTCGAGGACGCGATCGCGGCCGACGATATATTCACGGTGCTGATGGGCGAGGCGGTCGATCCCCGGCGCGAATTCATAGAGCAAAACGCCAGGCTTGTCGCCGATCTCGATATATAGCCCGAAGGAGGCTTTTCATTGGATAACAATATAAACATGCTAAAGGTCAAGCCCATCGACATTGAGGAGGAGATGAAAAAAAGCTTCATCTCATACGCGATGGCCACGATCATAAGCCGGGCTCTGCCCGATGTACGCGACGGTCTAAAGCCCGTGCACCGGCGGATACTCTACGCGATGCACGAGCTGGGTCTTACCGCCGACAAGCCCCACAGAAAGAGCGTGCGCATAGTGGGCGACGTGCTGGGAAAGTTCCATCCCCACGGCGATACCGCGGTATACGACGCGATGGTGCGTATGGCGCAGGACTTCTCGATACGCTACATGCTGGTCGACGGACACGGCAAC
>JAAYXU010000292.1 GCA_012515725.1 Clostridiales bacterium
ACCCAAACCCAATCCAAAACCCCTGCGTGGCTGGCCTATCTGGGCGCCTGGATTACCGGACTCATCTTTCTGGCCGTCGAAAAGCAGGATCAGGAGCTTCGCTGGCACGCGGCGCAGTCGCTGACGACCTTCGGAGTGATCTCAATCCTCTGGCCCATTCTCTGGCTCATATTCACGGCGATTTTCTGGGTACTGGGAGCTATCCTGAGCACGATTATCGGACTTGGCATCACCGCGCTGTGGATCTGGCTCATGTACACCGCATACCAGGGCAAGCGTTTCCGTGTGCCGATCGCCGCGGACATAGCCGAGAAGTACGTAATCAACTGGTTCAAATAGAAGAGTCACCCGTCAAGGCCCCGGAGGGGCCTTTTTTTGTACGAAAATACGTATGCGCTAGCCGATGAATCCGCTGAACATGTCGATCATAAAGTTGCCCTTGTAAAAGAATGTCGCAAGCTGGGATTCGCCCAGCATGATCTGCAGCTCCTCAAAGGGAAGGAACGCGAGCAGTACCGGGACCAGCGTGAAGAGCACAAAAAGGAACAGTCCGCCCCGTATGAACCCGAGCAGTCCGCCCATGACCCCGTCGAGCTGACGCAGCACCGGAAAGCGGAATACATAGTCGCACAGGTACAGCGCGAGCGACATGATCGCCTGCGCTACGACGAACAGCGCCACGAACGCGAGTATGTTGACGGCCATGTGCGCGATCGTCATCGACAGATAGTCGCCCAGCCTTTCGATTCCTTCGGGAGCGAACGCCTTCTCCAGCACGTTTTGGGTCAGCAGATGTCCCAGCGGATGGGGCAGGCGTACCTGCGAGAGTATCTCGTACAGCTTCTGCGCGGTGGCTTCGCTGACCAGGAGGCGCACATTCTCGACCGGGCCCAGCATATCTGAGCTTTCGGAGTAGTAGATGATGACCGGTATCACCTTGCCGGTCCCCTCAACCCACCGCGCGAGCGAAGGATAGGATAAAAGCGCGAACAGATAGGCTCCAAAAAAGCTCGCGATACCCAGCACGGTCTTTACGAACCCCTGATAGAATCCCGCGACCACGCTGAGCGCGAAAAATGCCATTATGCCGTAGTCGATAATGTTCACAGCCCCGGTCCGTTTCCTTTCCGCTCCCGTTATGCCAGAGGTATGAGGTATATTAGCCCGCCCGACTCGACCGCCATCGCTTTTCCGGGCGACACCGCCGCCACCCGGTCTATGATGAACGGCATCTTCGTAAAGGCGCGTCGCGTCCCGTCGGTCTGCATCGTATATATACCCTCCCGGGACACCGCGACCAGCCCCGAGGATCCGATGAGCGCCCGGAAGCATCCCGAGGGGAGCGGTATTCTGTATTCCTCGCCGTGCGCCGCGATGTACCACAGCGTAGACAGGGCGGCCTCCTGGTCGCCCGTATTGGAGGGCGCGAGCAGGAAACAGGCCTGGTCGGCGCTGCGTCGCTGGTCCTGCAGACTCCATCCGTAGATGAGCTTGTTATACTGCGCGTTGTCCGACATCCTGCGCCCTATCAGGTTGTGCGTACCCACGATAAAGACTTCCTTGTCGGTGGGCAGCGCGCCGTAGGCGACCTGTTCGTTGAGCGTGATGGCTCCCGTCGTCGACTCGCCGGGGTGATAGCTGCGGTAAAACGACGCGGGGATGGTTCCGTGCGAATCGAGTACCAGCACCCACAGCTGCTTACCGTTGTCTCCGTAGTACTCCATCGCCATCACCGACAGATGCGGGAAACGCGCCTCGTCTACCACATCCCCTTTGAAGTTGTACACCCAAAGGCGGTGCTGCTCCTCCTCACGGGTCAGCAGGGCCACGCCGCTGCCCCCGCAGCGCATCATCAGTATATCGGTCGCGATCTCCCAGGACCCCACCAGAGCGCCGCTCATGTCGATGAGCGCATA
>JAAYXU010000332.1 GCA_012515725.1 Clostridiales bacterium
CCTTAGCGTACTGCGTTTTATCGTTATGCTTACGAGCCTGCAAGAAATGGCATTCTGGCAAGCGATTTCATGCTCAATGCGTTTTTAGCCCACGGTAAATCGGGAATAGCAGCATGTTTGAAGCCGTTGTACCCTTTACCTACGCGCTCCGGTATCTCACGAGGCCTTAGACCAATAGGCATCGGCTCTGAATCCGCCGGTACGATTGGGCCGAGAGTGGTCAATACGTTTGCGAGCCTGCCCGTATGCTTCAAGCAGAGAAGCGCTGCCAGGTTATCTGCGCCGCTAACACTCCAACAGGCCCGACGCCCTTTCATGCGGTTTCCAATCAGTGTAAAGATATTGCTCTCCATGCTTCCGCAGCGTGCCGGGGACAAGCCCTCGTTAACAGGCGGCAACTTTCCGCCCCGCCGGTAATATGGAACAAGTCCGTCTTTGTTGTTTCTGAAATAATTCAATAGCTTTTGCCGCTTATCCTGCTCCTCAGGGTCCATCGTGCTGTTGATCGAAGCCTCGATCACGGTCAGTAATAGTTCAACATCCTTGGCGTAGAGTAAGTCTATCATTATCCTTTGCAGATCCGGGTCGTTCACATATTCCCGTATGGCCTTGTTCCTGTGGAACGGATCCAGTTGGTATACAGCAGCTTCATTGGTCGCCGTTATCCAGTTGGCACCGTCACCGTTAAGAACACGCAGTTCTATCTCATCCGTGCAATATACCGATGCAATGACGCCTTCCTTGCGCCTAACGAAATCCTTGACGTTATAAAAGCCGGCGCAGGCTACTTTGTCTGCCAATCTCCGGCGGTTCCCGTTTTGCTTGACTCCGCTGTAGGCTATGGCTGCTTTCATCTCCTTCGACGGTCCGTAGTTCTTTCTGTCCCTGCCTTGAAGCTTCAGCCATATCCCGTCCGCTTCCTCATACAGCAGCTTGCTTTCCAGTTTGCCGCGCCCTTTGTTATCCCGTGCCTGCGACGCAAGCGTTTCTTCCCGAGCTCGTACCCGGCTTCCTGCCTCCTGTGTTATCGTCCACGCCGTCTGATGGCTGATCGTTTGGCCTGTCAGCTCGCTGACCTGACGTGCCGTTTCCCTATATGTACTTTCACACACCGCTGTCACCACCATTTCAGACAGCATCGGGCTTATCTGTCCCGGTGTGTTGAGTCCTAACTCCTCGTCCAGCAGATATACGTGCTCTTTAATACCCGCGTCGTCTTCGACCACGTATACCCGGCGACTGAATTCCACTTCGCCCATCATCGTCTTTAGTACCGTCCGACGTTTCCCTTTATCTCGGTACTGCTTCTTGTCGCGCGTCTCCGACAAGCCATCGTCCACTCTCTCAAGGTGTTCTGCCATTGCCGCTCGCCCCGCTGCGAGTACTGATGTATAGATCCTTTTCTCTATCTCACGGATATCTATCTTGTTTTCTTCGTTTTTCTCAGTTATACTCAACCTGCATACGCCTCCTGTCTGATGTTGTCTGCTAACTCATCATAACAAGATTCGTATGCTGGGGGAATAGTTTTTGCTATTCCTCCTCTTTTTTTGCCAATGATTATTTTACACTAAG
>JAAYXU010000293.1 GCA_012515725.1 Clostridiales bacterium
ATGGTTAATAAAGATTATATCTCGCTCACAGAGCCTAAATATCCGGAATACGATGAGGAAGTGCATGTATACGACCGGGTGAAAAGAACCCTAATCAAAATTCAAGAACGCTACAGCGGATCGATATTAATCGTAGGGCATGGCGCCTCTGTTTATCAATCGGCCAGAGTTTTGATGGATCCCCCGGAGGGAATAAGTGTTGATATGTGTGCGGTGAATAAATTCGTACGTGGCAACAGTGGGTGGATACTGGAGTTTGCCGGTACAGAGCATCTTAGTAGCCCATAAGATGATTCAGCTTTTTCCTGCTCATGAAAAGTCCCGAATCCTCCTTGACCGGACTGCGCATTTATGGTATTCTCGGGGCAATCAAAAAAGCGACGACGGGAGCAAGTAGGCGCGGTACGCTTCGCCCAGAGAGCCGGGATCAGGTGGGAGCCCGGCGCGAATGCGCCAAAGCCGAATGGGTCCCCGAGCGCGGAGGTGAAACCCGGTTTACGGGGGAGTAGTCTTCGACGGTCCGGCCGTTATACCGGACCGGGCTCACGCGGCCCGGGCTGAGCGGGCGCGATTGCGCCAAATCAGGTGGCACCGCAGGGAGATCCTGTCCTGGAATAGGGCGGGATTTTTTTGTTTGAAAAGGGAGGAAAAAAGTATGAACGAGACGAAAAGACCGGTCATTTTCAGCGGCATACAGCCCTCGGGCGTGTTTACGATCGGCAACTATATCGGGGCTATCGGCAACTGGGTGAAACTTCAGGACGAGTACGAGTGCTATTACTGCGTGGTCGATCTGCACGCGATCACCGTTCGGCAGGACCCCGCTGAGCTGCGGCGGCGCTCGCTGGAGTCGCTGGCGCTGCTCATCGCCTGCGGGCTGGATCCCGAGAAGAACGTCATGTTCCTGCAGTCCCATGTGCCCGCGCACAGCGAGCTCATGTGGCTTCTGAGCTGCTACACATATATGGGTGAGCTGGGGCGCATGACGCAGTTCAAGGATAAGTCCCAAAAACACGCCGACAACATCAACGCCGGGCTTTTCACATACCCGGTGCTGATGGCCGCCGATATACTGCTCTACAAGGCCGATCTTGTCCCCGTGGGGGCGGATCAGAAGCAGCACCTGGAGATCACGCGGGATATCGCGATCCGCTTTAACAACGCATACGGGGAGACGTTCCGGGTGCCCGAGCCCTACATAAGCCCCGTCACCGCGCGCATCATGAGCCTGCAGGAGCCCGGCGCGAAGATGTCCAAGTCCGACGACGAGGGAAGCTACATATCGCTGCTGGACGATGAGAAGACGATAGAGCGCAAATTCCGCCGGGCCGTGACTGATTCCGACGGTGAGATACGCTACGCTCCAGAAGAGAAGCCAGGCGTATCGAACCTGCTGGCCATACTGTCGGCGATGACCGGCCGCGCGATCGCGGACCTCGAGCGGGAACTGTCGGGCCAGGGTTACGGCCGGCTCAAGCAGGCCGCGGCCGAGGCCACGGCGGCGCGGCTGCTGCCGATTCAGGAGAACTTCCGGCGGCTGATGGCGGATCGCCCCTACCTGAAGCAGGTCATGGCCGACGGGGCCGC
>JAAYXU010000294.1 GCA_012515725.1 Clostridiales bacterium
TAAACGAAAGAGCGGCGCAGTACAGGCAAATCATTGCCGGGGAAGACCGACGTGAGCTTATTAAGCTAATAAAGACGCTCTCCCTTCGTCAGCAGGAGCTAAAGGCGGTAGGCCGGAGACTGAACGCGTCTGACGCGCAGTTCCTCAAGGACGCGGAAAAAACCCTGTACGAAGAGTTTGCGCTCGTGCTTAATATAAAGCGCGAGGAAGTTCAGCCCTATATCACCTGTCAAATGGAAGCGGCCTCCCGAGAAGACAACAGATAAGCGCGGCAAACAGCGCCGGGAATTTGGCGCATATTGGCTAGTCATTTTTGCGATAGCAGGCCGACGAGACAATTCACATACCGATGCGCGCATATAGCACAGTAGTTTGCAGCGCTGGTTCTGTTCTTTGCGGCATGGATTCGAAGTTGCCAGATCATAATGGTATTACCATTTGGTCCCGGTTGGTAAAAAATACGGACTTTAGAAATAAAAATTCGGGTGCGGCAGTATGTAATACGTAGAAAAATCATTGCGTCTTTACCATAAATATGCGATAATAATAAAAACGAATGAAAGGATGTTCCCCCGATGGAGATAGCGTATAATCCGGTACCGGGTATGGTATTCGATCTGATTCAGGGGATAAAATACGGGGTTAATGATGAATCGTATGACCGCATCGTTGCGCTCGCGGGGATCGCTCCCGACTCGGCCGTAAACGAGGCGGCCCAGAGCGTCTGGCAGAGCCAGGACAGGGAAACGCCCGGGGCTGTCCTGTTTTTCTCGAAGAAGAACTGTCCCGAATGCTTCATGACCAACTATTACTTCAGACGGCTGGAGGAGTTCTCCTCGCCCGAGGCGTTCATAGAGGATTTCAGGTCGATAGATCATATCGAGCTTTGCAGGGAGGTTTTTTCCTTCTACGTCAGAGACATGCGTAAGCCCGACTGCAGCAAGCTGTTCGCCGACCCGGCGACGCTGCACGCGCTGGTTGACGCGGTTCCGGGATCCCCGGTACTCAAATGGGAGCTGATGACGCTCATATATGAGCCCGACAAGCTCATCGGGCCCACCGCCGCGCTCATGACCGCGGTAGCCGGGCGGCTTGCGGAGGTGTACCGGAAGAACGCGAAGACGCTCGAGAATTTCCGGTTGCGTATCGAGACCAAGATCAATCAGGACCCGCAGGTGCTGCGCGATGAGTTCAGCCAGATGGAGAGCCGCTTTGCGATGCGCTTTGGCGATTCGCTGACCTGCTCCTGCTCGTTCATGCACGAGACCACGATCACGCCCATTCGCCAGCGCGAGGCACAGATCGTGATACTTGGCGTCAATTATCAAAAGATGCTGGGCACCCACTATGTAGACAATGATCCCATCAACCTGAACGCGACGCTCAAGGCACTCTCCGACAACGCGCGGCTCAAGATACTCCAGATGCTGGCTCTGCGGGACATGTATGTAGCGGAAATCGCCGAAGCGATCGACAAGGGCATGTCCACCACGTCGTACCATCTGGATATGCTCAACTTCGCCGGGCTTGTCGCCAGCCGCACCGAGGGCAAGCGCACGTACTATATGCTGGACCGCGCTAATTTCCAGAAGCGGCTCGAGCTGCTGCAGCATTTTATGGGCATGAAGCGCTGAGAGCGTACGACGATAAAAAGGCCCGGGGGCAGAGCGCCTCCGGGCTTATAACTGTCAGGATCACACGATGCCCTGGCTCATCATCGCATCGGCTATCTTCTCAAATCCGGCGATATTCGCGCCCACGACGTAATCGCCGGGATGGCCGTAGCGCGCGGCGGTTTCGTCGATCCTATGGAATATGCCCGTCATGATCGACTGAAGCCGGGAGTCCACCTCCTCGAACGTCCAGGGAAGGCGCAGACTGTTCTGGCTCATTTCGAGCGCCGATACGGCGACGCCGCCAGCGTTTGCCGACTTGCCGGGGACAAAAAGCACGCCCTGACGCTGCAGATAGCGCGTCGCGTCCAGGGTTACGGGCATGTTTGCTCCCTCTGCCACCGCGATACAGCCGCCTTCGACCAGCGCGCGCGCTCCTTGCATATCAAGCTCGTTCTGTGTGGCGCAGGGAAGCGCGATGTCGCACGGTATGTTCCATATCCCGGCGCTGCCCGGCGTGTAGACCGCTGCGGGGCGGGTGGCCGTGTAGTCCGCTATCCTGCGGCGCTCTTCCTGCTTGAGCTGCTTCA
>JAAYXU010000295.1 GCA_012515725.1 Clostridiales bacterium
CAGGGGAAGATACAGGGCGTCATGCTCGAAGCCGACAAGGCCGGTACGATCACGCGGCTTGTGGTAACGCTACAGGGTGGACGCGTGCAGTGGATGATGGAGGAGTCGGATTCGGTCGAAACGCGGCTCAGACCCGAGCAGTGTATCGAGAACGCGCGAGCGGAGCTCGCCAGACAGGGTTATACCGATCTTGCCGTGACCTGGACGCAGCAGTACGACGGAGTGCTTATTATAAATTTCGCGCATTCGAAGGACGACGTCATATTCTATCCGGATCTCGTCAAAGCCAGAGTGCGTATGGACGACGGAACACTGTGCGGACTGGACGCGACGGGCTGGCTTATGAACCACCACGACCGGCCTAGCGTTGAACCAGCGCTGCCGGCTGAAGAGGCGCAAAAGCTCGTGTCTCCGCTGCTTGAAATTGAATCAGTGCAGCTTGCGGTCATTCCGACCGAAGGCGGCGGAGAAAATCTTTGCTGGGAATTCATGGGAAAATTTGGCGGCGACACGTTCTTCGTGTACATTGATTCGGTTACGGGAAAGGAAGCCAATATATTCCGAGTCATCAATACTAGCGATGGGTCGCTTATCGTATAAGTTCCGGATAGCACGAACCCATTTCGCCGCTTAGACACGAAATGGGTTCTCCATCGATTACCATGAAAGATCGCCACGCTTTCGGGTATGCTATTGGCGAGGAAGTGGAAGAGGACTTGCACAATAGTGGTCTGCTGAAGGCAGACCCAAGGATCGCAAGAGGGCGTATCGCATATGGAATTGGCCGTGAAGGATGATCGGAATATCCGGTTGCATCGGTAACGACCCGGATTGGACGCCTGTAGGCAATAATGAAAGGCATACGACCCGAATCCAGGTTCCAGATCCTTGGCCCGGCGTCGCGACTAGGCGGCGCCGGGTATCGTTTAGGCAGAAGATGGGCAGCTTCCCATCAAATATCACGAAACAGGTATTTTCATCGCCGTGTATTTTTGCTATAATCAATCCGTGGACAAGCATATCTGTTTGTCCTGGGGGATTGGCGATGAAGAAGAACGTAATCATGAAAATATTGGGCGAGCAGACCGAAAACGGAAAGACAAACCGTCTGGAGCTCATCACCGAGGGCCGGTATTACGACCGGGACGGAGCCTTTTGTCTCGAATATCAGGAGAGCGCGCTCTCGGGTATGGAGGGAGTCACGACCACCATTTCCGTGCAGGGCAAGATGGTCTCGCTCATACGGCGCGGACAGGCGAACTCGCATATGGTATTCGAGTCTGGAAAGAAATGTATCCACCAGTACGATACGCCTATGGGAACAATGGAAATGGGTATATACCCGCTCAAGGTGGACGTCGATCTGGGCGAGGACGAAGGCAGCGTGGGGCTGAGCTACCAGCTCGACATAGACGGCTGTTTTACAAGCTCCAACAGCATATCCGTCACATACCGCATCGTGCACTGAATTTATGACACTGGACGAAGGACTGGGCGGAATCGTGCGGGATGCCGTCGCTCGCGCGCTTGAGCGGGCCGGAGCGCCGCGTGGTCTGCGCACGGAGCTGCTTCGCCCGTCGGACGACACGCTGTGGGACACCGCGACCCAGGCGGCGCTGCTCTGGTCGGCGCGCTCGGGCCGGGATGCTACCGAGCTGGCGCAGGCGCTTTGCGGCGTGCTGCGCGGAGAACCGGAGATCGGACGCTGCGACGCGGTTTCGCCGGGATATCTGAATATACGGATCGACGACCGCGTTCTGATGGACGCGGCTCTTTCGCATTGGGGCGCGCAGCGGAGAGACGAAATTCCGCTGCTGCCCACCGGCCACCCGATGGGGGCAGGACCTCCCTTCACGCGCAGACTGGGCGCGCTTCTGGCGTTCGGCCTGTATCCGCAGGATACGCCTGACGCCGGGCATCCGGCTGTGCGCAGGCTGCTTGGCCGACTCGTGAGCGTGAGGGCCGCTCTGGAGCGCGGGAAGGGTCTGCCTGAGGAGATGGCGCGGCTCACCGCGGATTTCGAGCCATGCCACAGAGAGCGTGTGCTGACCGAGCCGCTTGTGTGCTCTGTGCGGGAAGCGGCCCGTATGCTCATTCGGACATACAAAGGAGGATAGGCTATGAAACTCACATGGCTGGGACATGCCTGTTTTGAGATCGCGGCGGAACAGGCTGTCGTGATCACCGATCCCTATGACGCGTCGGTCGGATATCCGATCGCCATGAGACGGGCCGATATCGTGACCGTCAGCCACGAGCATTTTGATCATAATGATACCTCGTGGGTGGATGCGGGAGCCGTATACCGCGAGCCAGGTCAGTATGAGCGCGGTGGCGTACAGATACACGGGATACCGAGCTATCATGACAGACTCAGGGGGCAAAAGCGGGGCGAAAACGTCATATTCAAGCTGGCGCTGGACGGCTTGCGAGTATGCCATCTGGGCGATCTGGGGCATCGGATCGACGAGGCGCTGACGCGCACGATCGGTCTGGTCGACGTATTGCTGATACCCATTGGCGGCGTCTATACGATAGACGGACAGGAGGCGCTCGAAATCTGCCGGATGATAGAGCCCAGGCTGGTCGTCGCGATGCATTTTCGCACTCCCGCCACCCAAATACCGATCGCGGACGAGCGGCAGTTCCTTAAAATTTCGGGCGGGGAGAAGATTTCAGGTTGCTCGATTAAGTTCGACAGGCACAGCCTGAAGGGCCCGACCCGATTTGTAGCGCTCGATTATTTCCGTCCGTAACGCGTTCTGATCGTATGTTCCCGCGATGCGCGATAGCCGTTCATATGGCCATTTTCCATCTTGACAAGCGTGGGGGTTCGCGGGTAGAATTGCTTTATGTGTTTGAGCCTTTTAAGGCTGATGGGGGTAGAGGCGTATGAAGACGAAATATATTTTTGTTACGGGCGGGGTCGTGTCCTCGCTCGGGAAAGGAATCACTGCCGCATCCCTTGGACGCCTTTTAAAGAGCCGTGGCCTCAAAATCTCCATTCAGAAGTTCGATCCCTATATCAATGTCGACCCTGGAACCATGAGCCCCTATCAGCACGGAGAAGTATTTGTCACCGACGACGGCGCTGAAACAGACCTGGACCTCGGTCACTATGAGCGGTTTGTCGACGAAAACCTCAGCCAGAAGAACAATATAACGACGGGACGCATATACTGGTCGGTCATCAACAAGGAGCGGCAGGGAGATTCCCTGGGAGGAACTGTACAGGTCATACCCCATATTACCGACGAGATAAAAAGATACGTGCTGTCGCTGGGAGG
>JAAYXU010000296.1 GCA_012515725.1 Clostridiales bacterium
CTATTCGTAAATTCCCGCGCTTCCTCCAGTGTCTTACCGATAATCATTTCGGTGGCCATTGAGCTTGAGGCGATGGCCGCTCCGCAGCCGAATGTCTTAAACTTCACGTCCGTGATCCGGCCGTCCTCGACGCGGATAGTCATGCGCATGATATCTCCGCACTTGGGGTTGCCTACCTGGCCTACGCCGTCGGCATTCTCAATTTCGCCCATGTTCCGCGGATTCCTGAAGTGATCCATTACGGTTTCTGAATACATAATTTACTCCTTACCCGGATACAGCGGGGACATTTCCCGCAGCTTCCGTACAGTTTCTTCCAGCCTGTCTATCACGTAGTCGATTTCCTCCCGGGTAGTATCCTCGCACAGTGAGAACCGCAGCGATCCGTGGGCGGTCTCGTGAGAAAGACCGATAGCCAGCAGTACATGGGAGGGATCCAGCGCGCCGCTCGTGCACGCTGAGCCGCTCGACGCGTCGATGCCCGCCAGATCCAGATGCAGCAGCATGCCTTCGCCCTCTATGTAGGCGATGCTCACATTAACATTGCCGGGCAGACGCAGCGTCGGATGACCATTGAGCCGCGAGCCGGGTATCCTGCGCAGTATTTCCGCGATCATATGATCGCGCAGCTGCGACAGTCTCCGGTTGTTTCCTTCGATGTCAGCGCAGGCTAGTTCTATGGCCTTTCCCAACCCTGCAATGCCCACCTGGTTGTATGTTCCGGGACGCTTGCCCCTCTCCTGCGCTCCGCCGTGCATGATATTCTCGATGCGGACGCCACGCCGGATATAGAGCGCGCCCACGCCTTTAGGTCCGTGAAATTTATGAGCCGACAGGGAGAGAAGATCGATATTCTGCTCCGCCACGCTAATTGGCACATGCCCCACGGCCTGTACCGCGTCGGTGTGCAGCAGTACGCCGCGGGAGCGGCAGACCGCTCCTATCTGCGGTATCGGCTCGATCGTTCCGATCTCGTTGTTCGCGTACATGATGGTTACGAGCGTCGTATCATCCCGAATGGCCGCTTCTACCTGTTCGGGCGTGACGAGGCCGTGTTCGTCCACCGGCAGATATGTCACGTCCCAGCCCTGCTTGGCCAGGTGTTCGCACGTATGCAGCACCGCATGGTGCTCGATGGCCGTCGTGATGATGTGGCGGCCCTTTTTCGTGTTGGCGCGGGCAACGCCCTCGATAGCCCAGTTGTCGGACTCGGTGCCCCCGGACGTAAAGTAGATCTCCTCGGGACGTGCACCCAGCGCGGCTGCCGTCTGCTCCCTGGCTCTTTCCACCGCTCTGCGGGCGTTCTGCCCGCTCGTGTGGAAGCTCGACGCGTTGCCGCTCTCATTGATAAAGTAGGGCATCATGGTTTCCAGTACTTCGGACCTTATCGCGGTCGTAGCCGCGTTGTCCATATAAATGCGCTTATTCATTTTCCTCTGACCGCTCTTTCCTTTCCTTTTCTTCGATCAGGTCGGCCAGCGTCATCGTATCGATGACCGACCTGATACCGTCGTATATTTTACCCCAAATAATGCGTCCCGCGCAGGTATCCACCCGAACGCACCCGTGTCTGCCGTCCTGAAGCAGACAGTCTGCCGGTACCATCGGGCCCTCCACGGCATAAATTACTTCCCCGACCGTGATCTCGCCGGGATGGCGGGTAAGCTCGTAGCCGCCCTGCGCGCCCCGGGCGCTGCTCACGATCCCCGCCTTGCGCAGCTTCGCCATCAGCTGCTCCAGATAGGACTCTGAAAGCTGCTGTGCGTCAGCGATGATCTTGATGGGAACGGGACCCTCCCCGAACCGTATGGCCAGCTCAAACGCCGCGTTCACACCGTAACGGCCGCGGGTGGAAACCTTCATCGATAACACGCTCCAATCCAAAGTAGTTTGATCGGGATTGCAAGAGAATAATAGCATACCCGACCTTTGTTGTCAAGATTGATTCTCATCAAATATAGGGTGTTTTATTTTGCTAATTGTATAGAAAACGTGGGTGTAAAAATACCTGATAAGCGTCCTTCTCATTGTCTGGCGGAAATGTGCTGACATAAAAAAACAGCGGGTGTAACTCCCGCCGTCTTTTTTCCGATACGGCCGCCCGGGACGAAGCCCGTCGCGCTGCGTATTATTCGATGATCTTCCCCTCGTACAGCGGGAACCGCTCACACAGCGCCGAGACTTCCTCAGCTACCTGCTCCACGGCACTGTCCCCCTCGTGTATGATACGGGTGATGAAGTCCGCGATGCGCTCCATTTCGGGTTCCTTCATGCCGCGGGTGGTGACTGCCGGCGTACCCACGCGCACTCCGCTCGTATAGTAGGGCTTGCGTGTGTCAAACGGGATCGCGTTCTTGTTTACTGTGATATGCGCCTTGTCCAGCAGTGTCTCGACCTTGCGCCCCGAAACCTTGAATGGCGTCAGATCCAGCAGCATGAGGTGGTTGTCGGTACCGCCCGAGACCAGAGGGCATCCCCTCTTCATGATTGCCGCGGCCAGCGCGGCTGCGTTCTTCACGATCTGGCGCTGGTATGCCGAGAACTCGCTCGTCATGGCCTCCCGCAGGCATACTGCCTTGGCCGCGATGATATGCATGAGCGGGCCGCCCTGCGTGCCGGGGAATATCGCCTTATCGATGTCGGCGGCGTACGCATTCCTGCACAGTATCATTCCGCCGCGCGGCCCGCGCAGCGTCTTGTGCGTGGTCGTCGTCACAACGTCGGCGTAGGGCACGGGGCTTGGATGCAGTCCCGCCGCCACAAGTCCCGCTATGTGGGCCATGTCCACCATGAGCAGCGCGCCCACCGTATCGGCGACCTCGCGGAATTTTGGGAAGTCCAACACGCGAGGATAGGCGCTCGCGCCGGCCACGATCATTTTGGGCCTGTGCTCTTTCGCGAGAGACAGTAGCTCATCGTAATCGATCGTCTGCGTGTCCCGTCGCACGCCATAGGGAACGATGTTGAAATATTTACCCGACAGATTTACGGGGCTCCCGTGCGTCAGGTGACCGCCATGCGCCAGGTTCATGCCAAGTATTGTGTTGCCCGGCTCAAGTAGCGCGAAGTATACAGCGATGTTGGCCTGTGCGCCCGAATGCGGCTGCACGTTCGCATGCTCTGCCCCGAAGAGCGTCTTTGCCCGCTCCCGGGCAAGCTCCTCGGCGATGTCCACGAACTGGCAGCCGCCGTAGTAGCGCTTTCCGGGGTATCCCTCGGCGTATTTGTTGGTCAGATGGGTTCCCGCCGCTGCCAGTATCGCGGGACTTACGAAGTTCTCGGAGGCGATGAGCTCGAGATTGCCCCGTTGCCTGTCCAGCTCCTGCCTGAGCGCGGCGGCGATCTCCGGATCGGCGGCAGCAATTTCCCTGATGTCGATCATGGTACCACTCCTAACATTATTTAAAACTTAAAGATTTTCGTTCGGATTTTAGCCCATTATACGGCAATATCAGATGCTTGGCAAGAAATTATTCGTCGCTTTCCGTGCCGGGCTCGACTTTCGCGAGACTCATCCTGCTCCGGCGCAGAGCAGCGAACCGTGTCCCGAACAATCGCAGCGCGAGATA
>JAAYXU010000297.1 GCA_012515725.1 Clostridiales bacterium
CGCCCCCAGACGTTGTTATCACAGAAATCGGCGGCACCGTGGGCGATATAGAGAGCCTTCCGTTCCTGGAGGCTATCCGGCAGATCAAGTGGGATGTCGGGCCGGAAAACACCGTATATATTCACGTGACGCTGCTTCCATATCTGGCCATGTCAGGCGAGCTAAAGACCAAGCCCACACAGCACAGCGTAAAGGAACTCCGCTCGATCGGCATACAGCCCGACATCATCGTCTGTCGTTCCGAGTCGCCGGTAGTCAACGGACTCAAGTCCAAGATATCCCTCTTCTGCAATGTTCGCCCCGAATGCGTTATAGAGAATCTCAACGCCGATACGATATACGCCGTTCCTCTCATGCTGGAGGAGGAGGGGCTGGCCCGGCAGGTCTGCCGTCTACTGAGCCTTCCGGACAAGCACGCGGATCTTTCCGAATGGAAGGCGATGGTGGACAGGCAAATGCGGATCGACCACCGTGTGACCGTGGGACTCGTGGGAAAGTACGTCGAGCTCCATGACGCGTATCTGAGCGTCGCGGAATCGCTGATCCACGGCGGCATATACAACAATACCCATGTCGATATCCGCTGGATACAGTCTGAAAACATTACGCCCGACAATTATATAAGGGAGCTTAAGGATCTGGACGGCATACTGGTTCCAGGCGGCTTTGGCGACCGGGGGATTGAGGGCAAGATACTGGCAGCCCGCTGCGCGCGCGAGTATCGGATACCCTATCTGGGACTGTGCCTGGGTATGCAGGTGGCTGTCATCGACTTTGCACGCAGCGTGCTGGACTATGACGACGCGCACTCGACAGAATTCTGTCCGGAGACCACGCATCCGGTCATTGACCTCATGGAGGAGCAGCGCAGTATCGACGCGAAGGGTGGCACGATGCGGCTGGGGCAGTACCACTGCCGCCTGGTTCCGGGATCGGTCTCGATGAAGGCTTACGGCGAGACCGACATCATGGAGCGCCACCGCCACCGGTACGAGTTCAACAACGCATACAGGCAGGAGTTCAGCGACAGTGGAATGGTAGTAGGCGGCTACAACCCTGAGCTTGATCTGGTGGAAATTATCGAGCTTTCCGATCACCCCTTTTTCGTGGGCGTACAGTTCCATCCCGAGTTCAAGTCGCGCCCCAATCGCCCGCACCCGCTGTTCCGGGACTTCATCGCTGCGGTTCTGAACCATCAGGGCAAGCAGGTTACGATGGATATATAAGCCCGCCGGCTGCTTTTGCGGCCTTTTTTCGAGTTGCGGATAGTAGTCCGTAGTGCGAAAGGAGATCATAAATGAAGGGAACGGGTTTCCCGCATACTATGAGTAATGAAAGCGCGGTCGACCGGGCGCGGATCCGGTCGGCACAGAGGTTTGAATGAATATAGCGTTTATAGTAATTATTATTCTGGTACTGGCGGTCGTTTTTGTCAATGGGTGGACCGACGCGCCAAACGCCATAGCGACGGCGGTATCGACCCGGGTCCTGAGGCCGCGGTCGGCGATAGTTATTGCGGTTATATTTAATCTGCTCGGGGCGATGTTCATGACGGCGATCAACGCGCAGGTCGCCGAAACGATATCCAAAATGGTGAATTTCGAAGGCTCGGGCAGTCACGACGCGCTGGTCGTACTGGCCGCCGCTCTTTTCGCAATCGTCGCCTGGGCCACCGCGGCCTGGTATTTCGGGATTCCCACCAGTGAGAGCCACGCGCTGATCGCGGGACTGACAGGCGCGGCGCTGGCGCTAAACGGACTGGCGGGCGTCAACATGAACGAGTGGAGCAAGGTCGTCGTAGGCCTCGTCATTTCCACAGCTATGGGTTTCATACTCGGGTTTCTGGTCGTCAAGCTCATCGAGTTCCTGTTCCGGAGGGCGGAGCGTTTCTTCGCCGACCGATTCTTTGGAAAGGGGCAGGTTTTCGCGGCGGCTTCGATGGCGTTTCTCCATGGAG
>JAAYXU010000298.1 GCA_012515725.1 Clostridiales bacterium
AGACCTCCTCGAGGCGGTGGGAGATGTAGATGATGGTGGTGCCGCCTCTGCGGAGCTTCTGTATGATGCCGAAGAGTATGTCGAGCTCCTTGCTGGTCAGCGTGGCGGATGGCTCGTCCATGATCAATATCTTGCAGTCGTGCATGATGCTCTTGCAGATCTCGACGATCTGCTTTTTCGCCACCGTCAGCGACGAGGCTCGCTCGCGTGCGGCGATATCGACGCCGAGGCTATCGATCAGCGCCTGCGCGTTATTGTGCATGCGCCTCCAGTCGACCAGACCTCTCTTCGTCTTGAGCAGATGGCCCAGATAGATGTTCTCGGTCACGCTCAGCGGCTCGGACAGCTTCAACTCCTGATGAACGACGCTGATGCCGTGGGCCTTCGCCTGCATAGGGGTCTCAAAGTTGATCTTCTGGCCGTTGAGCAGTATCTCGCCGTCGTACTTGACGTAGATCCCGGTAAGCACCTTGATCAGCGTCGATTTGCCCGCGCCGTTTTCTCCGACCAACGCGTGCACTGTGCCGCGCCGGATCTTCAACGAGACGTCGTTCAGGGCCTTAACGCCTGGAAATCGCTTGGATATATTCCTCGTCTCCAGTATGAATGCATCACTCATGCCGGTGCCTCCTTCTGCGGGTGCATGGGTCTCGGGGATCAGTTCTTCACCTTGTTGCGCATGCTGTCGATGAGGACTGCGATGATCAACACCAGTCCCTTGATCACGTCCTGTATGAACGGGTTGACATTGAGCTGCGTCATTCCGTTGCTGAACACGGTCAAGAACAGCACGCCGAACAGTGCCTGTATGATCTTGCCCTTGCCGCCGGCCATGCTGATGCCGCCGAGCACGCAGCCGATGACAGCGTCGAACTCATAGGCCTTCCCGCTGGAAATGGTCGCCGCGTCTAGGCGCGAGAGCAACACCGAGGAGCCCAGGCCGACCATCAGCCCCGCCAGCACGAAAGACACAAGCGTATAGGGCTTGACGCTTATGCCGGAATAGAACGCGGCCTCGCGGCTGCCTCCGATGGCGTATATATAGCGGCCCAAAGGGGTCTTCTTGGCGACGAACGAGGCTATGATGTACAGGACCAGCATGATGGCAACGCTGACGGGGATCGCGTTGCCGATTTGCGGCTGCGCGATGTACCCGCGCCCGATGAACGCGATCTGCTTGGGGAGGTTGGCGATCGAGGCGGAGTTCGAGAGTATCTTGGCCATGCCGGTACACACGTTCATCATGCCGAGCGTCGCGATGAACGATGATATGTTGAAGTACGCGACCAATATGCCGTTGATCAGCCCGATAAAGCAGGCCAGAATAATACAGCACAGAAGCGCCATCCACGGATTCATACCGACCCTGACCATCAAGAGCGCAGCGGCGTAGCTGGTCAGGCAGACGCTCTGCCCGAGCGACAGGTCCAGGTTTCCATTGAGGACGACAAACGCCTGCCCGATGGCGACGATGGCAATGGTGGAGCTCTGCAGGAGTATCGTGACGATGTTGTTTGCGGTAAGGAAATAGGGAGAGGTAATGCTGAATATCACCACCAGAACCAAAAGCGCCAAGAGGATCATGTATTCCTTGCTGAACCGCGAAACCGCCGCGGTGAAGGAGCTCCGGTTTTCGGTCTGAGTCTTGGGCATTGCCATGGGTAGTACCTCCTCGCCTGTCTCAAGCAATTTGACATACGCGGAAATCGCCGCGGCCGGTGTCAGGATCCAGGAGGGCCAATCGAATGCATGAAACCCGGCTCGACGGTCCCGGCGGCGTCCATCATAAAATCTGCCGTAGCACGGCGTAGGGCGCTGGGGATGTCAATCTTCTGCGGGCAGTAGTTTCGGCATTTTCCGCAGCCGACGCATCCGACGGGGCTCTTGCCCTGCCAGGGGTCCCTGCCGATCTCGGCGTAGGCGCTTCTCGCGCCTGCTTCCAACCCCCAGATCTTCCAGCGGTTGTAGGCCATCAGCGTCACAAACGGCCGTATCCCCAGCGGGCAGACGTCGCAGTAGCGGCAGCCGGTGCAATAGGTGTCCTTCATCTGCGAGATCTCGAGCATGCCGGAGGTCACTTCCCGCACATGGTTCCATTCGTCGGCGGGAACGGTGTTCGCGCGCTCAGCATAGCCCGCGTTTTCGCGCAGCATCTCGAGGCTCTCGACGCCGGAGAGCGCGCAGTCGACGTCCGGGTTCCCCCAGACAAAGCGCATGGCCAGCTCCGTGGCGGTCTTTGCCGGCGAGCGCGGGTATTTTTGCAGAAGCGCGTCCCCACCTGCGGCGATATTGCCTCCCGCGTTCGGGCCCATCACCATAACGCCCATGCCCCTTTCGCGCGCATAGCGCATCATGGCCGCATTGCCCTGATCGACCAGATTGTACTGGCACAGCAGGCTGTCGAAGGCGCCTGTGTCGATCATCTCCCGCATCAGATCCGGGACGTCGTGGAACGAGAAGCATATGTGATCGATCAGTCCCTTGGCCTTGGCCCTCTCCGCAGCATCGATCAGCCGGAAATCGAGTATCTTCTGCCAGAACGCCCTTCCGACCATATGAAAGTGGAAGAAGTCGATATGGTCGGTGTCCATCAGGCGCAGTTCCCTCTCGAGAAAGCGCCAGAAGTCGTCGGGCTCCTTGGTCAGGTAAAGCGGCAGCTTGTTGGCCAGGTATACGCGATCGCGGTTCTCCCGCAGCGCGTGCCCGATGGCACGCTGGCTGTCCTCGTTGATGTATCCCCAGCCGGTGTCGAAATAGTTGACGCCCAGCCGGACGGCCTCCTGAAGCAGCGGAAAGGCCCTGTCGTCGTCGACCATCTCGCGGCCGTTGCAGACCGTTTTGGGTAGCCGAAGCCCGCCTACGCCCAATATGGAGATGCGCTTTGCGGCCCGGGGGATGAGGCGGTATTTCATGGGCGACGCTCATTCCTTTCGAATAGGACGAGGGGGGACGCGAAGCGCCGGGATTCGCCGCGGACGGCGGACTAATGAACCGTTCAGCCGCACCAGCGCAGCAGGAACAGCGCCAGACTCTGCGTGTGCCGTACAAACTCATTGCAGTCGATGAACTCGTCCGGCTGATGCGCGCCGCCGGGCAGCTTGAAGTCCCGGAGCACGCCATAGGTTACGCTGACGGGAGAACCGTGCTTATAATATAAGAAGTAATCGCTCAGGCACGCTCCGGCCGGGAGGATGGGCTTACCAGCGATCTCAGAGGCGCAGTCCAGCAGCAGTTGTATCGACGGCTCGCTCTCGTCGGCGCAGATGTAGTCGAAGTACCGGCTACGCGGCACGAGCGGCGCGAGGTCGAGGCCCATGGCATTGAGGTCCTGTCGGGCGGCTTCCGCCATCTGCTCGAGCTCCACCTCGATGGCCTGCCGCTCGGACACCGTGTAGAACACAAATTCCATTTGGCCGCGCCCAAGGTTCGTGCCCGCGTCGCCGCAGCGGCAGGACAGTATGCGAAGCGCGGAGCGCTGCATGTCGGAATCGCGGTAGAACCGGTGTGTCTGCAATTCGTCCCGCCGGCGCTTCCCGAACTGCTCTAGATGGCCCTTGAACACCTGCAGGCCGTCGATGACCGATGCGGCCGAATCCTGCGGCTCGCGTGCCGCGACCTTTGCCTCGAGCACCTGCCCGCCGATGGAACATGTCCAGATCTCGCGGACGCTGTTGCCACCATCGAGGTTGATGTACATATCGCAGGGGTATTTGACACAGGAGGCGATGCTGCCGTTGCCTCCGCCGTATTCCTCGTCGCAGTAGGCGGAGAGCACGACGTTCTGCTTAAGCTGGATGTTGAGAACTTTGAGCGCCCGCAAGAGGAAGATGCCGCTCGCGATGCCGAACTTGTTGTCTCCGGAGCCGCGGCCATAGAGCTTGCCGTCCCGCACCTCGCCGCCCAGCGGGTCGACCGTCCACGCAGAGAGATCGCCGATGGGCATGGTGTCCAGATGTGCGGCCAGCATCACGCTGCGCTTGCCCTCCGTTCCGTAGTAAACGCCGCCTACATTGGGTCGCTTATCCGTCCCTCGGCCG
>JAAYXU010000299.1 GCA_012515725.1 Clostridiales bacterium
CCGTCCTTGCAGCTCGGGTATTAGATCCGACATTTTGGACATATGAAAAGCGCCCGCGGCGATAAACAGGATATAGTCCGTCTTGACCGGGCCGTGCTTGGTGACTACGGTCGTGCCCTCCACGAGGGGCAGTATGTCGCGCTGCACGCCCTCGCGCGATACATCGGGGCCGCTTCCCATGCTGCGTCCCGTGATTTTGTCGATTTCGTCGATGAATATGATGCCGTGCTTTTCGGCGGCCTCGATGGCTTTGGCCTTCACCTCATCCATGTTGATGAGCTTTTGCGCCTCATCCTGCTCGAGAAGGCGGCGCGCTTCCTGTACCGTTACGTGGCGCTGCTTCTTCTTGCGGGGTATGATCCCTCCCAGCATCTCGCTGATATTAAGCTCCATGCCCATGCCGGGAATCATTTCGGTTCCTTCGCGGGTGTCCTCGATTTCTATATCAACATACTCATTTTCAAGCTCCCCGGCCCGCAGGCGGGCGAGCATCTCTTGCCGCCGTGTACGCACGGTCTCCCGCTCGGTCTGTTCCTCGGGCGTTTCGGTAGCGGCCGGGCGCTGCATTCCTGCGAAGATCGAGCCCAGCGCGTTTCCTTCGGATTTTCTTTTAAGAGGCAGTATGGCGTCCAGCAGTCTCTTTTCGGCTGCGGAGCGCGCGCGTCCCCGGACTTTCTCCATCTCCTGCGTCTTGACCAGCCAGATGGCGTCCTCCACCAGATCCCTGACCATCGACTCGCAGTCGCGCCCCACATATCCCACCTCGGTGAATTTGGTGGCCTCTACCTTGACGAACGGCGCCTTGACCAGCTTGGCGAGACGCCGGGCGATTTCGGTTTTTCCAACGCCTGTGGGCCCCATCATGATGATGTTCTTGGGCGTCACCTCGTCCTGTATCTCGGGGGGGAGCTGGCTGCGCCGGTAACGGTTGCGTAGCGCGATCGCCACGGCCCGCTTCGCCTCTGCCTGCCCGATGATATATTTATCCAGCGCCTCGACAATCTCATGCGGCGTCATGTCGCTCATGGCTGTCTCTCCTCCCCTACCGTTTCCAGTGTGATGTTATGGTTTGTAAATACGCAAATATCGCCCGCGATGCCCATCGCTTTGCGCACGATATCGGGGGCGGATAGATCGGTATTTTCCCGCAGCGCCTTGGCGGCGGCCAGCGCGAAGTTTCCGCCCGATCCGATGGCCGCGATACCGTCGTCCGGGTCGATGACTTCCCCGCTACCGGACAGCACCAGCAGATCGTCCCTGTCGGCCGTGATGAGCATGGCCTCGAGCTTACGGAGTATCTTATCCTCCCGCCAGTCCTGCGCAAGCTCCACCGCGGCGCGCTTGAGGTTGCCGCTGTACTGCTCCAGCTTTCCCTCGAAGCGCTCGCACAGCGTAAATGCGTCAGCGACCGAACCTGCGAAGCCCACGATCACCTGATCGTGGTACAGGCGGCGTACCTTTTTTGCGTTCATTTTCATGATCGTATGCTGCCCGCTTGTCACCTGGCCGTCCCCGGCCATGGCGCACAGTCCGTTTTTCCGGACGGCTACGATGGTGGTTCCCTCAAAAGACATCGTCGTCACTCCCTTCGATTTCCCGAATCCATGATTCGACGGCGGTCAGCGAACGCGCCGCCATCGCCCTCCCCCGCTCCCGTCTGCCCCGGATCTCTTCGGGCAGGGGGCTTAGCAGCCCCAGATTGGCGTTCATGGGATCAAGGCGGGTGAGACCCGGATCGAATACGTATGCGGCCATCGCACCGATCATCGTTTCCCTGCCAAAGTCCGGCTCCGGCAGGCCCGAAAGTCTGCGCGCCAGCGACAGCCCCGCCAGCAGACCCGACGCCGCCGACTCAACGTACCCCTCCACGCCCGTGATCTGGCCCGCGAAATATAGATCCTCCCGATCGCGGAACCGGTAATTCGCAGCCAGGCATCGCGGCGAGTCGATATATGTATTGCGGTGCATGACTCCGTACCGCACGAACTCGGCCCGCTCGAGACCGGGTATCATCGAGAATACGCGTTTCTGTTCGCCGAATTTCAACCTCGTCTGGAACCCGACTATATTGTAGAGCGTAGCCGCGCTGTTGTCCTGTCGCAGCTGAACGACCGCGAAGGGCCGCTTGCCAAGTTTATCGCGAAAGCCCGTCGGCCGGAGCGGTCCAAACGCCATCGTGTGGTAACCCCGCCGCGCGATCTCCTCGATTGGCATGCATCCCTCAAAAACCCGTATCGTCTCGAAATCATGAAGGGGCGCTTGCTCGGCGGCAATCAGCGCGCCATAGAACGCGTCATACTCCTCACGGGTCATGGGACAGTTTATGTAGTCCTCTCCTCGGCCATACCGCGAACCCCGAAACGCCCGGGTCATGTCAATGGACTCCGCCGCTATGATGGGCGCGACCGCGTCGTGAAAATACAGAAGGTCGCTTCCTATGAGCGCGGCGATAGCGTCGGCCATGGGCGCGGATGTCAGCGGCCCGGTCGCGACGACGCACGGGCCGTCCGGTATCGCGTCCATCTCCCGGCAGATCATATGGATGAGCGCGTGGCTGCGCAGCATGGCCTCGACCGTCCGCGAGAATCCCTCCCTGTCGACCGCCAGCGAGCCCCCTGCAGGTACTCTATTTTCGGCGGCTGCGGTCAGTATCAGGCTGCCCAGAAGGCGCATCTCTTCCTTTAAGATCCCCACCGCGTTCTCAATCTGATCGGAGCGCAGCGAATTGCTGCACACGAGCTCCGCCGGGGTATTAAGTACGTGCGCCGGTGTCTTTTTAGCGGGCTTCATGTCGATGAGAGCGACCTCCACGCCCGCCTGCGCCAGCTGCCAGGCGGCCTCGCATCCCGCAAGCCCCGCCCCGACCACTGTCGCTCTCACAGCGAATATACCCTTCCGGGAAGCTGCACGATCATGCCCTTCATCTCCATCATCGAAAGGATCGCAGCAAGCTGCGGAACTGAAAAGTCGGTCATCTCGAATATCCGGTCGAATGTCGTCTCTCCGTCCTCTAGTATTTCCAGCACTGTAGCCTCCTCGCGGCTGGCGGGCTGTATGCGCGGCGTCCCCGGCGATTCTGCGCTTCTGCGCACCCATCCGTAGTACTGGAGTATGTCATCGCAGGAGGTGGCCATCTGGCATCCGGATTTAATGAGATTGTTGGGCGTAACGCTCATAGGGGTATTGACCGGGCCGGGGACCGCGAATATATCCCGCCCCTGATCCAGCGCGAAGTCTACTGTAAAGAGCGTTCCGCTGCGCTGTCCGGCCTCTACCACGACGATACCGCTCGCCAGTCCGCTGATGATCCGGTTCCGGGCAGGGAAGTTCCCCGGGGCAGGCGGGGTGCCGGGCTTGTACTCCGACAGAATCAGCCCCCTGTCCACGATTCGCTCGTACAGCTCCTGCTGTTCCCGCGGGTAGACGATGTCCACCCCGCAGCCCAGCACCGCGATCGTATCGCCGCCGCCCTCCAGACACCCCCGGTGGCAGATGCCGTCGATGCCGCGCGCCATCCCCGATACGACGGTGATTCCGTTCTCGCCCAGACCGCGCGATATCTGAGTGGCGGCCTGTTCGCCGTAGCGCGTAGGCTGCCGGGTACCGACCATCGATATCATGCGCTTGCACGACAGCAGACTCACGTTTCCACGCGCGTACAGCACGAGAGGCGCGTCGTATATGCCAAGCAGTTGCTCTGGGTACTCGGGATCGCACTGGCACACCGCGCGGATTCCTTTTTCATCCAGTGCGCAGAGTATCCCCTCGATCGCCTCGACGCTGGCGGACTCCCGCAGGCGCGCGGCCGTGGCGTCGTCCAGCATAGGCATGGAGCGCCCCGCCTGCGCCTGACGAAAAACCTCCGCCGGATCGTCGAACGCGTTCATCAGCTTTTTGAAGCGCATAGGGCCCACGCCGTCTACGTGCGAAAGCCAGATCCAGTACTGCCTGCCCTCCTCTGCCATGTCTACCTCCAGTATTTCCGGTCAAGGCTGCGGTACTGCACAGCCTCCGCCAGATGCTCGGATTTAATGCGCTCTGACTCCTCAAGGTCGGCGATCGTACGGGCTACGCGCAGGATGCGACCGTAACCCCGGCCACTCAGATTCAGCCGGACGAACATCTGCTCCATCAGGGCGTGCGATTCCTCGTCGAGGGCGCAGTAGGTCTTTTGATGGCGGTTATTCATCTGCGCGTTGCTGAATATCCCGGCGTCCCGGAAACGCTGGTTCTGCACCTCGCGCGCGGCATTGACCCGCTCCCGGATCGCCACGGACGGCTCGGCATCTCGCTCGGAGGTTAGCTCCGCGTACTCCAGCGCGTCCACCTCGATGTGTATGTCGAACCGGTCCAACATAGGTCCGCTGATGCGGCCCAGATACCGCTGTATCTGGGCGTGCGTACAGGCGCACTGCTGGGTACGCGAGCCGAAGTGCCCGCAGGGGCACGGATTCATCGAAGCCACCAGCATGAACCGCGACGGAAAGTCTACCGATCCGTTCGCCCGGGTGATCGTGACATGGCCGTCCTCGAGCGGCTGGCGCATCGCCTCCAGCACGATGCGCTCGAACTCCGGAAGCTCGTCCAGGAACAGTACGCCGTAGTGAGCAAGGCTGATTTCGCCGGGATGCAGGCGCTGTCCCCCGCCCGTAAGCGACACCGCCGACGCAGTATGGTGCGGAGCGCGGAAAGGCCGCGTGGTTAAAAGCCCCTGCCGGGGCGGAAGCGTTCCCGCGATACTGTGTATCTTGGTGACCTCGAGCGCCTCCTCGAACGTGATGTCGGGCAGTATCGAGGGAAGGCTCCGGGCCAGCATCGTCTTTCCCGAGCCGGGCGGGCCGATCATGAGCACATTGTGGCCGCCTGCCGCGGCTACTTCCAGCGCCCGCTTGGCAATGTGCTGCCCGCGTATGACCGAGAAGTCTGACTGCTCCTGCCGCGACTCACGCAGCGCCTGCCACGTGACCGGCGCCACCGCCTCAGCGGCCCGCTCTCCCCGCAGCGCCGCGGTCAACTCGCCCAGTGAACTAACGGGGATAGCGCGTATGTTCTCGATGCAGGCGGCCTCGGGCGCGTTGTCGGCGGGTATGAAAAGCCGCTCTATGCCAAGCTGCCTGGCCGCGATAACCATGGGCAGCATACCGCTGACCGGGCGCACTCCGCCGTCCAGAGACAGCTCACCTATAAACGCCGCGTCCTGCACGGCCTCGGGAGGAACTTGTCCGGTCGCCGCCAGCAGGCATACGGCGATGGGAAGGTCGTATATCGGGCCTTCCTTGCGAGTGTCGGCGGGCGCTAGATTTACGGTGATGCGCCGCGTGGGGAACTCGAGTCCCGTATTGCGCAGCGCCGCGCGTACCCGCTCACGGGATTCCTTGACGGCCGCGTCGGGAAGCCCCACGGTCTCAAAGGCCGGGAGTCCATTGGAAATATCGGCCTCTACCCGCACCGCGTAGCCATCCACACCGCTCAGTCCCAGGCTGATGACTCCGGCGATCATCGCATCCCTCCGTCCCTTAGTACGTGAAATACCAGGTGGGCATCCACCGCATCGTCCTGCCCATCCATGACGGGATGGGTAGGCCGGACATAATCGGGTAGAACCACAGGAAAAGAAACAGCACGACGCCCAGATAGATGAGCACCCTCTTTTTCCCGTCGGGCCGCCCGATGTACCGTTTCTTTATGTAATAGACCACGGCGAATATTATGAAGGGCACCGACGCGAAGTAATGGTAAATGAACATCGACCGGGGCACCAGCACCCAGGGGAGATACTGCGCGAGAAATCCGATCGCCGCAAACAGGCACAGCGGTTCGGCTGCTCTCCTGCGCGCTGCGCGCAGGAGAAGCGCTGCTATGGCTATGAGTCCTGGCCACCAGACCGCAGGGTTTCCCATGGTCGCGATGGAGCCCATCCAGCCCGGCGCAAGATAGGTATTCTGATAGAACCACATCGGCTTCCATATGATAGGCCACTGATACCAGGGTGACTGGAAAAAGTGGTCGTCTACGAGCCTTGAGTGGTAGTTGAACATATTGATCTGGTTCTGCCATACATCGCGGAGATCGTGGCCCGCGCCGGTGACATTGAGATAGGGTATGTACGAGGCTATGTATATTCCCGCCGGTATGACGATGAAGAACAGCACGCACCACAGCAGGGTAACGATAACATTGCGCGGGAAGTGCCGGCGGATGCGCAGCGCCTCGGCTTCTTCGATACCGGCTTTCCCGGCGTCTGCGGCCACGCGATACTCTTGCCAGCGCATCCACAGGCTGTAGAAGAACAGCGCCGCCAGCCCGGCCCCGGCATACAGCGATATCCATTTGCTCGCCGCGCCCAGCCC
>JAAYXU010000040.1 GCA_012515725.1 Clostridiales bacterium
ACTCTGGTAATTTCAGAGAAGGAGGCGTAAAACAGGCCGTAAATATAGCCAACTCAGGCTATCATTTATTCGATTTGACAACGTATTCCTGCGTATGGGCAACGCTTTCCGCCGGTTTCATAAAAAACCATATATAAACAAAAACTGTCCGGGGCGTAGGCGAACAGTTTTGCGTTCAATTAATCGTGATTTCAGCGGCCTAGAAACCAGGTTCGCGCGGCGCCCGCCAGATAGAGCGACCCAGCGATCACGAGCGGCATACCGGTCTGCCGCGCGCGCGCAAGACCCGTCTCGAAAGCTTCCGCTGCCTCGAGCTGGACGGATACGCTTAAGTGCTCGCGCTCAAAATAACCGCGCAGCTCGTCGCACGGTGACGCCTTAACGCTGTCCGGCCGGGTAATAATGACCTCGGCTGCTATCGCGGCAAACTCGCGTATCATCGAGTCGGCCTGCTTGGTACGCAGTATTCCGCACACAAGTACCGCGCGCGCGGCGGGAAAGAGATCCTCAAAAGTCCTACGGAGCTGCTGTGCGCCCTGTGGGTTGTGCGCGCCGTCCAGTATGACGAACGGATCCCGGCACAGCACCTCCATACGTCCGGCCCAGCGCGCCGCATCCAGCCCCGCACGGATATGCTCTGGTCCGATCGCCCACTCCCCGCTCTGGGTCATCACCGCGGCCGTCAGTACCGCCGTAGCGGCGTTGAGCACCTGGTGGCGGCCCAACAGGCTGATGCGAAGCTCCGGGAAATGCAGGCCGTGGCAGTCGAGGGAGAATACTTGTCCGTCCAATCCGCTTTCCCGCACGACGATCTGGCAGTCCGCCACCGAATAGAGCGGTGCGCGCACGTCGCGCGCAGCGGCCAGGAGCTCCGCCCAGGCCTCCGCGTCGGGCTGAGGATAGACGACGACAGGCGTGCCGGGCTTCATGATGCCCGCCTTTTCCCGCGCTATAGCGGCCACCGTATCTCCCAGCACCTTTATGTGATCAAGCCCTATCGACATGATAACAGACAGTGCGGGATGAATTACGTTGGTCGCGTCCAAGCGGCCTCCCAGTCCCGTTTCAATGACAGCGATATCAACCGCTGATTCGTCGAAGTAGAGAAAGCACACCGCGGTGATGAGCTCAAAGAACGTGGGATGCGTCAGCCCGTCAGCCTGCATCGCCTCCGCGGCGGTTCGAACTCTGGTAGCCAGCCGGGCGAAGTCTTCCTGCGCGATTTCCTGCCCGTCGACGCGGAAGCGCTCGGTAAAACGCTCCAGGAACGGCGACGTGTACAGTCCCGTGCGGTAGCCCGCTGCGCGCAGTATCGAGGCGATATACGCGCACGCGGATCCCTTGCCGTTTGTTCCCGCGACATGTACGGCCCGGACTCGGTTCTGCGGATCACCCAGCCGGCGTAAGAGCTCGCGGATGTTGTCGAGACCGTTTTTACGTGAGCCGAACAGCGGCGTGTTTACGACATACTCGTAGCTTTCCTGGTAATTCATATTATCTGCCCGCGTCTCCCAGACTTTCGAGCCTCGCCAGGAGCTTTGCTAGCTTTTCATGGTTCTCGCCAAGCTGTCTGCGCTCCTTGTCGGTCACCGCGGCGGGCGCTTTGGCGATAAATCCGGGATTGGCCAGCATCGTTTCTCCGCGCGAGATTTCCCTGCGCGTCTTTTCGATCTCTCCTGTTAAGCGCTCTTTTTCCCTGTCCACGTCGATTAGCTCTTCCAGCGGTATGAATAGCTGGGCTGCGCGTCCCACCGCCGACACCGCGCCCCGGGGCGCTTGCTCAGCGGA
>JAAYXU010000300.1 GCA_012515725.1 Clostridiales bacterium
GCTGCTCGGGAAAGAGCATGAGCGGCGCGAGCAGCACCGCTGTGATCGCGAGCGTCATGAAGATTGAGATTTTGGTACCGGCCTCTGCGCGTTTCAGGTTATCCGCTCCCAGATTCTGTCCCACGAATGTGGAGGTCGACAGCGCCATTGCCTGCATGGGCAGCAGCGCGAACTGGTCGATCTTTCCGTAGGACGCCCATCCGGCCATGCAGGCCGAGCCGAATCCGTTAACGTACGACTGCACAAATACGTTGGAGAACGAAGTGATCGCCTGCTGCAGCGCGGACGGCATGCCGATCCGCCAGATTTTCCGCATCATCGGGCTATTGAACCGAATCCGGCTCCATATGATCTGGAAGGAGCCCGACGAGCGGGTCAGCACTATGAGCACTAGCGCCGCCGACAGGCACTGCGCGATCACTGTCGCGATGGCCACGCCCGCGATGCCCCAGCCAAAGCTAATCACAAACACGAGATCCAGCACCGTATTGACCAGCGCGGAAAACATGAGAAACCACAGCGGACGTCTGGAATCGCCCACGGCCCGCAGTATGCCCGCGCCCATGTTATAGATAAGAAGCCCCGTGACGCCCGAGAAATAGATACGCAGATACGAGGCCGCCTCGTTCACGACATCCTCGGGCGTGGACATGAAGCTCAGCATGTACGGAACCAGAAGTACGCCGCTCACCGTGAGCACGACGCACGCAATAAATGTCATGATGATCGTCGTATGAACCGCCAGATGCACGCCCCGATCATCCCGCGCGCCGTAGTGCTGCGATATGATCACGCTCGCGCCGGTTGCGAGCCCCAGAAAGAAGCCGATGAGCGTATTGATGATCGGAGCGACGCTACCGACCGCTGCCAGCGCCTCCTTTCCGACGAACTTGCCCACGACGATCATGTCCACCGTGTTATACAGCTGCTGGAATATGTTCCCGATAAGCAGCGGAACCGCAAACGAGACAATATGCCTCGTAATATCGCCTTCCGTCATGAGCGTCTCTTTGCGCGTGAAGAATGAAACCATACTCTATTATCTGTTGCCTTTCTGTGTACGTCAAAAAGATATTATAGCGTAGACTTCGAGGTTTGGCCATGGTCGCCCGCGCCATATCATACACTTATTTCTACCAGGTCATTGATTGTGACTCATACCCTCGCTTGCCCAAAATCTAAAGCAGAGTCTGATTCCGTTGTTCCATTTCCGTCCATGAAGGTTTATAATAAGCGGAAAGAAGGTAAGGAGACTCGTTATGAAAGTGTTGGTAACCGGTGGGGCCGGATACATAGGCTCCACCACCGCCTCGGCGCTGGAGGACGCGGGACACACGCCAATCATACTTGATTCGCTCATACGCGGACGCCGCGAATACGCGGTGCGGTATCCATTCTACGAGGGAGACATCGCGGACCGGGAGCTCCTCGGACGCATCTTTCGGGAGCATCCCGACATCGGCGCGACGCTGCATTTTGCCGCGCTCATAGTCGTACCCGAGTCGGTCGCCCATCCGTACCTGTATTATCACGAAAACGTCGTCAAATCGCTGGAGCTCTTCCGCGCTCTGGACGAGCTGGGCTGCGAGCGGATTATATTTTCGAGCAGCGCGTCGATATACGGCAGCAATACCGGATCCGATTTTAAGGTTTCGGAGGACACGCCCCACGCACCCGATAGCCCCTATGCCCGCACCAAGCATATGATAGAGATGGCGCTCGAGGACATGAGCCGGGCGCTTCATTTCCGCTCGATCGCGCTGCGGTACTTTAACCCCATCGGCGCGGATCCCGCGATGCGGACGGGTCCCTACGACGAGGCCCCCACGCACGTGCTGGACATACTGGCCGACGTCGCCTCGGGCAGGATCCCTATATTTCGCATAACGGGCGTCGACTGGCCCACCCGCGACGGCTCGGGCATACGCGACTACCTGCACGTATGGGATCTGGCGCGCGCCCACGTACTGGCGGTAGAGCGTTTCGACGCGGCATTCGACGCGTTTGGAGGAGACTTCATACCCATCAATCTGGGCTCGGGCCGGGGCGTGACGGTTCGCGAACTGGTCGCCGCCTTTGAGACCGTATGGGGCAAGCCGATCGCCAAAGAGGAAGCGCCGCCCCGCGACGGCGATGTGGCCGGAGCCTACGCGAGCGCGGACCGAGCGGCGAAACTCTTGGGCTGGAAGACAGAGCTTCCCCTCACTCAGACGATTGCAGACGCGCTGCGCTGGGTCCACGAGGTCCGGCCCCGGATGCTCGGATACTAATATCGGCTGCAAAAAGCCCCCGGCATGTCCGTGGAATGTCCGGGGGCTTTTTTCTATTATTTCTCCGGCGGTATGCGAAACGCGTTCTCTATGACTCCCCCGCGGTCAGGCATTGGGCGAGCATCTCCTCCATCTCGGAAAGGCTGCGCGCCGCCATCAAGTGCCGCCTGCATGCCGCCGCGCCCCGCGCGCCGTGCAGATACCAGGCCATGTGCTTGCGCATCTTCAGAGCCGCCAGCGTCTCGCCCTGCTGCGCGGCCAGCATGCGTCCATGCTCTATGGCAACGCCGAGGCGCTCTGCGCAAGACGGCCCGGGCAGCGTTTCGCCGGTGCGCAGATAGTGCGCGATCTGTTCGAACACCCACGGATTTCCCCGGGCCGCGCGTCCAACCATTACGGCGTCGCAGCCGGTCTCCCGCAGCATACGCGCTGCCGACGGGCCCGAATCAACATCCCCGTTGCCTATGACAGGTATGGAAAGCGCCTCCTTCACGCGGGCGATGACGCGCAGGTCAGCCGCTCCGGAATACTGCTGGCTGCGCGTGCGGCCGTGTACGCAGACGGCGGCAATCCCCGCATCCTCTAGTCTTCTGGCGAATTCCACAGCGTTCCGGCTCTCTTCGTCCCAGCCCGCCCTGATCTTGGCGGTCACCGGCTTCCCCGCTGCGGCGCACACACGCTGCGCGATCTGTGCGGCCAGCGCGGGGTTGCGCATCAGCGCGCATCCGCGTCCGGCTTTTACGATCTTGGGCGCTGGGCATCCCATGTTAAGGTCGATGAGATCGTATCTCTCCCCCCACCGGGCCGCCATGTCAGCCATGAGCGCGGGATCGTCCCCGAATAGCTGCACTGCCACCGGGCGCTCTTCAGGGCTCGTATCCAGCAGTGTTTCAGCCTCGGCGGAGCGATAAAGGAGGCTGTTAACGCTGACCATCTCGGTATAGACGAGGGCTGCGCCCATCCTGCGGCACAGCGCCCGAAACGGCATTTCCGTGATGCCCGCCATCGGAGCGAGCAGCGCGCCGTCGCCTATCTCAACGGTTCCGATCCGCATGGCCGATGTCTCCCTTCGAAAAACGCGGGCGCATAGATGCGCCCGCGTACAGCTTTTCTGCCCCGTATCAATTCTCCTGAATATACCGGGAATAGACCCAGGCCTGTCGTCCTTCGTAGTCGATCATGACCCACGTGCCCTCCTGGCCCAGTATGACGACCGTTTCGCCGTTATTGAGTGCGCCGATCTTGTCGTAATCGGTTCCCGGGCCGCTGCGTACATTGAGCGAGTTGCCACGATCCACGACCACTGTGCCGGTATGGGGGGGCTGGGTAGGCGGCGTGACGCTCGTCGCGGACGGAGACGGCGTGGGCTCGGGCGTCGCCGTTGTCTGCGGTGTGGGCGACGGCGTTACGACCGGCTCGGGGGTCGGCGTGTCCTCGGGCGGCATGAGCTCGATGGGCTCCATACCGGATATGTACCACCGACCGTCCTGCCTGACGCACACTACCCGGTAGCGGGTGCGCTGCCACTCGGGTAGCGCGGCGTCGCTGTTTGTTTCACCGTGCGGCTCCCCGTCAATCTCGGGGATCGACTCGATGATCTCCATCTCTGCCCATCCGTCCCAGGGCCGACACCAGAGGGATTTCACATTGATATGGTATGTGAAGCTGCGTATGATCGCGCCCTGATAGGGCTTCTGCCTGAGCAGCTCATCTCCGGCTAGAAACCCGCCGGTGAAATAATTGCCAAGCGTCGACGAAACCTCCTGGCCCATTATCACTCCGGCGCGCGCCTTCATGCCGTCGGTAGCGATCAGGTAGACATTGGCGGAGTCCATCGCGTACAGGAACGCCATCACGAGCACGCCCACGATGAGCAGCCCAAGCCCTAAAAGCTTTACCACAACCCATGCGAATCGCAGTGCGTACTGCAAACCGGACTCCCCCTTTCCCCGCACGCTCGGCTTTTTATCATGATACCACAGCCTGCTGGCTGCGTCCATTGCAACATCATCACAAATCGAGGTATATTCGTTTACCGCGCGTAACATTTTGTTCCAGCCGGAGCGCTAAGTCAGCAGACCCGTATCGGTCTCCCGACAAATAAAGGACCGCCCGGCGGGCGATCCTTTACGCACCTATCCTCTGCCGCTACTTGTCCAGCTCTCCGCTGCGCACCTTGCCAAGTACGGTGACGATATTGTGTACTTCCTCCTTGAGCACTGAGAAATGAATCTCCCCATTGATGGACACAGCGTAGTAATCCTTCTTGTACTCGTAGAACTTGAACTCATACCGCTTCGTACTGCCAAGGTTCAGCTCGTATGTGAGCGTAGCGGCGGGCACGCCCGCAGGCGTGAATTCCTCGGTCAGCGGGCTGTGCAGCCTTACTCCCAGGCAGGACTGATAGAGCTGGGATCCGGCCGATGCGTTGATGGGCTTTCCGTCCATCGTGTACTCGCTGTCGGTGATGGGCTTTCCATTGGCGTCGAGTTTGGGTTCCCCATTCTCGTCCTTGCGCTCCACCTGACGGATCTGCACGTCAAACTTATCGCCCAGCCCGGAGAAATGCATCTCATCCACATTGGATA
>JAAYXU010000301.1 GCA_012515725.1 Clostridiales bacterium
GAACACGTTGGGCGTGGTCATTTCCACGGTTGCCGGGAGGTTTATGATGGCGGGCTTGTCGGGGGTTGGATGCCAGACGTTCAGCACGGCCCCGCACACCTCAAGCGCGTACTCCATCTGTGTACCTGTGAAGCTCTCGGGAGAAAATTCCAGCCGGATATCCGCGTCGGTATCGGCAGCCAGATCCCGTATGAGACGTGCGCCCCGTACGGCCAGCGTGATGATCTCCTCGCGGCTCATGCCGAACACTACGCGCCGCTGCACCTCGCTCGTGGACAGATACTGGTGGACGATGGCTTGCCTGTATCCCTCGATCGCCTCGAACGTGCGCCGGATCAGGGACTCGCGCGACTGCGTCAGCACCTGTATTACTACGTCGTCGTCGACCAGGCCTTCCCGAAGCAGCGTGCGCACGAACTCGTATTCTGTCTCCGAAGCCGACGGAAACGCCACCTCGATTTCCCGGAACCCGATTTCGCGCAGCAGTCGAAAATACCGTAGCTTTTTGTCTACGCCCATGGGTACGGGCAGCGCTTGGTTGCCGTCGCGCAGGTCGACGCTGCACCATGTAGGCGGACTGGTTATCGCGGCCGAAGGCCATTTCCGGTCGGGCAGGTGCATCGGGGGATAGGGCCTGTACTTGTCGTGTTGCATCGCGGGTACCTCCTTGCGGAATAAAATAACGCCCCTTTCGACTAAGAGACGAAAGGGGCTTTCCGCGGTACCACTCTTATTTGTTCCCCGCAGGGAACACGCTTTTCCGGACACTTACGGCGACGCCGCGCATGTCCTGCCCCGGTAACGGTGGGCTTCCGTCTATTCCTACTGGCCTTTCAGAAAGCGGCTCCCGGATCAGTTCAGCGCTTTCGCCATGCTGCCTTGCACCGACCGGCAGTTCTCTGAATGGCTCGAGGGCTTACTACTTCCGTTCACGGCCTTTTTCCGGATGATTAAATGAGATTATACTATATAAGCTATGAGCTTGTCAAACGAAATTTACCGGAAAAATATAAAATAATGGTATGCTATTCGGCCCAATTGGGGCCCAATTGGCTCTATACCTCGATCGCGGGAGCTTTAGTTAGCGCTTCGGAAAAAAGTTTCCAAAACATGCGTCGAAATAATTTTAGAAATATATTCATATTACAAAAAAAGTTTCGGTATTTATATTGACACTATCATTAATCATGATATAATGAGAACAGGATTCGGCATATGCTCTAGAATATTATAAAGAATCGCCAATGGTTTATACTATCAAGTATCATATTGTCTTCAGCGCGAAAGGAGGTGGATAGCCCCGGGATAAAGTTGAAAACCAGCCTTATAGACTGGCCGAGGAGAACCGTGATGTAACAAACACTCAAATATGAAAGGAGAAAGACCCAATCATGAAACGAAACCTGGCAAAGACACTGGTACTGCTGCTTGCCGCTGTGCTGGCACTAGCCGCCTGTACGCGCGGTGGCGAAGGTACTCCTACCAACGAGCCCACCCAGGCTCCGGGAACAACCCAGTCGGCTGCCACAACCGCTCCCACCGATGCGGCCCCCTCGTTTGACCATGACCCGAATCTTAATGATCCCGGCGTGCTTCCGATCTGCAAGGAGACCGTGAAGCTTACTATCGGACTTGTCGAGAACGCGAACGTCATGGACTTCGAAACCAACGATATGACCAAGCTCATAGAGGAACAGGGGAATTTCGATCTGGAGTTCATGTTCTATTCCTCGGAAATGACGACGCAGCTCAACACGGTCATCGCAGGCGGTGCGTTTGACGATCTCCCTGACGTGATACTGCGCGCTCCCGGCGACGCGTTCGTCTTTCAGTGGGGACTGGCTGGCGCGATACTGCCGCTAAATGACTACTATGAGAACAGCGCGTATCATCTAGATCTGGCTAAAGAGCGCACCGGCGTGGACTTCCTGCCCATGATCACCTCGCCCGACGGCAATATATACGGCATACCCAGCTTCAACCAGTCGGTGGGTAACGAGAACCCGGGCAAGGTCTGGGTCTACAAGCCCTGGCTGGACGCGCTGGATATCGAGGTCCCCGAGACCGTCGATGAATACAAGGCTATGCTCACCGCATTTAAGAACGAAGACCCGAACGGAAACAACAAGGCCGACGAGATTCCGCTGCTGGGCAAACCCTATTCTCTGACCGCGCCCTGGATTCAGGGGCTGGTTCCCGCCTGGCAGTTCGTGGGCAACAGCCACTACGTCAACAACGACGGACAGGTTGGCGTCTTCTACAATACCGACGAATACCGTGAGGCGCTCAAGTACATCAATGAGCTGATGGAGGAAGGCCTCATGCCCGACTATCAGTTCACGCTGGATACCACGATGTACAATAACCTGGCGGGCAACGCCGAGATCGCGATCGTAGGCTCGATCCTTGACTCGGGCACCACAGTGACCCAGCGCGTCGAAGACTACATCGGCATCGCGCCGCTTAAGCAGGCTGACGGCACCGGCTACGTATCGTATGTTCCGTCGGTTGCCAACATCTCCTTTATGATTTCTTCTGGATGCGAGACACCTGAGGCCGCTTTCCGGCTGGGTGACTTGCTCATTAGCGAGGATATGTCCATCATGACCCGCTGGGGCAACCAGGGCCAGCACTGGGATTACCTTAAGGACGTTGAGATCGACATGACCCAGTATGAAGCCTGGTAC
>JAAYXU010000302.1 GCA_012515725.1 Clostridiales bacterium
CCCGTTTGCCCAGGCGTTCTGCCGATGCTATAATTGGTTCCATGGACGCGAACGATATGAACAAAAACATCACTCGGCTGTCTGTGCACGAGTTCCTCGATCAGATGCTGCCCGCGGGCGACCTTTTTTCGGCGGGAGTCAGCTTCGGACAGCTTCAGGAGGGCACCCGCGCGCACCAGCGCGTGCAGGAGCAGGCCGGCCCGGAAACCCAGGCGGAGGTATCCGTGCTGTATCGCGCCCAAAGCGCGCGCTCGGCGCTGGAGATCGGCGGCCGTATCGACGGGTGGCGGGTCGACGAAACCGGTCCGACCGTGCTGGAGATAAAGTCCACCCGGCAGGATCCGGATAGCCTCGGCGACGGTCTGGAGGCCCACTGGAATCAGGCGCGTATATACGGCGCGATTCAGTGCCTGCACGGCGGCTATCCGCGTATGGGCGTCGAGCTTATCTATGTGGGAGTTCCCGGCGGCCAAACGCGCACACTGCGGCGCGAATACGACGCCCCCGAGCTGACGGGCTGGTTTCTGGCGCTGTGCGAGGCATGGCTGCGCGGCGAGGACGCGCGGCTTGTTTGGCGGGAGCGGCGCGACGCCGCGCTGGCGCGGTTCGGTTTTCCGTTCGAGCGCTTCCGCAGCGGCCAGCGGGATATGGCGGCGCGGATATACCGGACCGCGCGCGACGGCGGAGCCTGTCTGGTGCAGGCGCCCACGGGCATAGGCAAGACTATGGCGGCGCTCTTTCCGGCGCTCAAGGCGCTGGGCGAGGGGCATATCGACCGGATTTTTTATCTGACGGCGCGCACCACCGTCAAAAGCGTCGCCGGAGAAGCGCTGGAGCGCATCATAGGCGCGGGGATGCCGCTGCGCGCTGTCACGCTGACGGCCAAGGAGAAATGCTGTCCCGAACCGGGCACCGCCTGTCATCCCGCATACTGCGCGCGTGCCGCCGGTTTCTTCGACAGGCTCGCGGACGCGCTCTCCGAGACGCAGGCAGCGGGCCACTGGGGCAGGCAGGAGATAGACGCCCTGGCACAGCGCCACGGCCTGTGCCCGTTCGAGCTGTCGCTCGCGGTCGCCCAGCGCTGCGACGTGGTGGTGTGCGACTATAATTACGCGTTCGATCCGCGCGTGTATCTGCGCAGGTTTTTTGAGGAGCCCGGACAGGGGATGCTGCTCGTAGACGAGGCGCACAATCTCGTGGACCGCGCGCGCGATATGTTCTCAGCGGAGCTTGCGCGCGCGTCGGTGCTGGCGCTGACGCGCACGCTGCGCGGCAAGCAGCCCGGTGCGTCCGTCCGGGCGCTCAAAAAAGCGGCCGGCACGCTAAATCGCGCGCTGCTCGCGCTGTGCCGGGAAGCCGCGCAGCAGCCGGGCGGCGTTATCGCGCACGACGAGCCGCCCCGCGAGATCGTCGAGACGGCCCGGAGCCTGTGCGAAGCAGCCGAGCCGCTTATGGACGCGGGCGCGCGCGAGCCGTATGTCGAGGCCCTGATTTCGCTCTATTTCGAGTGCCGCGCGTACATACGGGCGGCGGAGGCATTCGACAGCTGCTGCGCGCCCTACACCCGGGCCTCGGGCGGCCGCGCGCTGACGCGCATCTATTGTCTGGATCCCGCGACGAGGCTGGCCGCGTGCTTTGAGAGGGCGCGCGCGTCGGCGCTCTTTTCGGCGACGCTGACGCCGTTTTCCTATTACACGCGGCTGCTGGGGCTTAATGGGGCCAGCACGCTGGCGCTGCCTTCGCCCTTCCCGCGGGAAAACCTGATCGTGCTGGTCGACGGACAGACATCGACCGCCTACCGCCGCCGGGGGGAGACGCTCGAGCGGGTGGTGCGTGCGCTGGGGCTGCTTGCCGCGGCGCGTCCAGGCCATTATATGGCTTATTTTCCGTCCTACCGGTACATGGAGCAGGCCCGCGCGCTGTGTATGGCGCTGTATCCCGGGCTGTCCACGCTGGCGCAGCGTCCCGACATGACCGAGGCCGAGCGTGAGGAATTTCTTCGCCGCTTCGACGAGGACGGGCGGACGCTACTGGGATTTGCGGTAATGGGCGGGTTCTTCGGGGAGGGTGTGGATCTGACGGGCGAGCGGCTCATAGGCGCTGCCGTCGTGGGCGTGGGACTGCCCCAGCTGTGCGCCGAGCGCGACCTCATCCGCCGCTATCACGACGAGCAGGGCGAGGACGGGTACGGGTACGCCTACCGTCTGCCGGGCTTCGTCCGGGTGATGCAGGCCGCGGGGCGCGTCATCCGCAGCGCCGAGGATCGCGGGGTGGTGCTGCTCATCGATCCGCGCTTTGACGACTGGCGGCTCAGGGAGCTGATGCCCGAGTGGTGGGAGCCGGTCGCGCGGGCCGACGACCCCGGGTCGCTGTCCGAAAGTCTTCTTAGTTTCTGGCGGGATGATTCTCCGGATTGTCCCTGATCCATCTCCTACACGGTACATTTAAAATACTTCTTGAGCAGCCCTCTGTAGGCGCAGCCGTGCCGCGCTTCGTCACGGGCGATCTGAGTGACCGTATGATGGATCCGGTCATACCCCAGCGCGCGCGCACGCCGGGCCAGTTGCAGCAAATCCGTGATCTCCCCGTTTCCGTCACTGACCCGCGCGGTCAGATCGTTCCGGGTATTGCTTTGCACTCCAACGCCCAGAAGCTCGGCCAGTATCGCGACATGCTCAGCGTCCTCTATCGCGATCTTTCGGTAAGCGCGGGCCACCTCGGGAAACCCTTCGCGTTCGGCCCTGCGGCTCATGGCCAGCGCGGCCGCGACCTGGGCGCACTCGCTTTCAAGAAATCCGCGAAGACCGCGGGCCACTTCGGGGTCCAGTTCGTCTTGCGGTGACTCTGCCGGTATCACGCTAAGCTGCGGCGCGTGGGCAGCGCAACAATTTGTACGGGACCAGTCGGGGCGTTCGTCGCTACTCCGAAGAGAGGAAACGATCCGTTCCATTGCATAACCCCCATTCTGTAGTAGTAATACCCCAGAATCGGGCGATGAAACAACTATATATGGGATAACGATGAAAAAATGAAACGGGCGACCGCGTTGTCCCGCGCCGCTCCGATCACGCGGTCGGCGGCCTTTCGCGCCACGGGATGCG
>JAAYXU010000303.1 GCA_012515725.1 Clostridiales bacterium
CGCCCGGCCCCCGGCTGTGTGCAGATGCAGGTTTTTCACGCCTTCATTGGTGGCTTCCGCCACGTCGCCCGGCATCCGCTTGAAGACAGGCTCGCTGCGATAGTCGTAAAGCCCGTATACGCCGAAGGGAGACTGCCGCACATCGCAAAACACGATGTCCTTTTCGGCTAATGTGGTCTCGACTTTTAGATTGCTGTCGATCTCTTCGATTCGCCGGACGCTCATACAACCAGAACCTCCTGTAATAAACAATAAATGGTTATGTTATACTCTGTCGCGTTATCCTACCCGAGGGGATTGACAGCATTGCCGTCCACGCGTACCTCGAAATGGCAGTGCGGGCCGGTGGATACGCCCGTATTGCCTACCAGAGCAATCCGCTCGCCTCTTTTTACGGTGTCGCCCTTTTCCACCTTGAGCTCCGAGCAGTGGCCGTAGCGCGTCTGCACGCCGTGGCCGTGGTCGATGTATACGACGCGTCCGTATCCGCTGGCCCATCCCGCGTATACGACCGTTCCCGAAGCGCTCGCGTATATTGGCGTTCCCGTGGACGCCGCCATATCCAGGCCCTTGTGCATGCGGGTTTCACCGTTTAGCGTACGCATACCGAATCGGCTCGATATTACGTAGGATCCCGCCTTGAGCGGCAGCGGCAGCAGGCCGCGGAGCGCCTGCTCGCGCACCGCGGGCATCTTTTGCGTGCCCTCCCGCACGATTTCGCCCACAGGCTCCTCGAGCACCGATTCCATGATAATAATGCGATCTGTTTCGACGCCGTTCACGTACCGGATCTGGCTTACGACGAACCGCTGCCCGTCGACTCCCTTTTGGGTTACTTTTTTCTGTGATACGTACATCGAGTCATCCTTGACGGTGGTAGTCTCGTAGGGGAGCGTTTCCTTTCCCGACAGTGTTTCCACGAAACGCACATTGATCCAGCTGCGGGGCAGCGCGACATTGAGCCGGTCGCCCGGGCGAATGACGTCGGTGTCGGCTACGGACGGGTTCATATTACGAAGATCCTCTAGATCGATCCCGAACTCCTTTGCGATGCGCGCCAGAGAATCCCCCTCCTGCACCGTATACCAGTTATCCTGTACGCCGGTTCCCATAGTGAGCGTGCTCAGCGCATCGTCCACAGTAAGTACGCTGCCGGGCAGCACGAATTCAGGACGGACTGTGATTCTCTCCACGAAACCCACCTCCTGCCAGGCCTTCCCTTCTGGTATGTCGGTAAGGTAGGGAGCCAGCACGCCCATCAGCACCCGGGCCGCGTCCTGTCTGCTCGCTACCGTCACGGCCCGCCGGTTGTTGACGTATATGCCGATGGCGTTTACCATTACCTCGATGTTTTGCGCGAGCGGGCCTCTCAGATCCTCGACGGGGCACATATACTGCGCTTCGACGAGCGCCGGTTCAAAAGAGACCCCGACCTCATCGTTTACTTCCATGCCGTACAGCGCGGCGCTTTCATTGAGTATGCTGTCCACAAGGGTTGCTGCAGCGTTCCTGTCGGACACGACGCCCAGCGGGCGGTCTTTTAGCAGCACCGTCCATCCCCGGGCGTAGGTCTTCTCCTGTCCGGACGCAGTGTCCGCGGGCGGCATGATGAGAGCCGCGGCGATGAGAAGCGCCGCCAGTCCGGCCGCGCCCAGCGCTATGCGGATGAGCAGGGATCGCTTCGGCTTGTGCGGTGCGGGACGGGCCTTTTTCCCGATCACGCCGATATAGGGAGCGCTTGGAGCGGGCGAATTATCTGCGGATAGCGGCGGTTCCGTCGCCGACCCGATCGGCGTTTCGGGCGGTGTATCGGCTGCTGTTTCCTGCGCGGCGACAGCCGCGGAGCTGTCGTCTGGAGCCTGTGCCTGCGTTTCGTCTGCCGCTTGCGGGCAGGGAGGCAGGCAATTCCCGGCGTCCAGACCCTCCGGCTGTACCGCCTGCATTTGATTGGCCGCGGGCAGAGTAGTTTCGGGCAGGGCAGGCGCTTGAGCGCTTCCCGCGTCGTCCGTCACTCGTCTGCTGCCTCGCTGCCTGATTTTATCGCGCAGCGCCCGCTGGGGTCGCCGCTGCCGGTAGGGTTCCTTCGCGTCTCTTTTCATATCGTGCGGTCCAGTACCTCTTTTGTGCCAGATGTCAGTTACGGGTTCAGATATTCAGAAAACCAGCCTGTGAAATCGGTTCCCGCCGCCCTATTAAACGCGGCGATCAGATCCTCGCCTGTCGCGATACCAAAGCGGTGCTCCCGGTAATAGTCCGACAGCGCACGGTAGAAAGGCTCCTCCCCTATATGCGCGCGCAGGTCGTCGAACATGCGGGCGCCCCGCCCGTATACCACCAGCGCGTATTCGATGTTATCGGAGAACAGCGTGACAGGGCTGCCTATCGCGACTTTTTCGGATATTTCCGTCATGGTCTCCATATAGTCGTAGCTGGCGTAAACATACTTGTCGCGAAGTTCTTCCCCGTCCCTGGGATAGCAGTCCTCAAAATAGAGCGCGGTGCTAAACTCTGTGAGCGCCTCGTCCAGCCACGGCTCGGTGATCTGGTTGCTGCCAACCGCGGCGTACCACCACTGATGCGCCGTCTCGTGGGCTACGATCATTTCCATGATCATCGCGGTGGGCATCGTATAGGTGCTCTCGTCGATGAGAACCATACCGGGATACTCCATGCCGCCTACATAGAAGTCGCACATGACCACATCGAGCTCGTCCCAGCAGTAGTCGCCGAATCGCTCGGAAAATACGGCGACCGCTCCGGCCGCGGCCTCCGCGGCCCGCCCGCCCAGCCAGTCGTTCGCATAATACCATGAGCGTACCGTTATGTCGCCCGCCATGACCTCGACCACATCAAAATCATCGGACGCTACGAACCCGAAGTCCCGCTGCGCCGGGCCGCG
>JAAYXU010000304.1 GCA_012515725.1 Clostridiales bacterium
GGGCGTGTCGCAAAACGTTTTCAGAAAACGTAGAGCGACACGCTCATTTTAGTATAGAAATGGCGGCGTGAATCACAAAAAGACGCTACCAAATGCCGCTGCAAATGAAATTTTGGGCACGGCTTCGCCGGGAAGACAGGCTTCCCTGTGGATAACTTTTCAGTTTTTGGCTATGCCGCCTTTGGGATATGCAGATATGTTCCGCAGCGGCCGCTTTGTATTTTGCTGTGGAGTTTGTTAACATTGTAGGCCATGCACAGCAGCAGAAGCTCAGTTTGCACCTTTATGCCGCCGCGCATGAGGAATCGCCGAAACCCCATATCCTGTTTGAGTACCCCGAATGCCCCTTCCACCTGGATCGACCGGTTCATCCGCAGCAGCGCGCCTTCTTCGCTTCCGATGCGCGCTTCCATCTCCTCCCGCTGCCGCTGAAACTTCTTGGAGACATGCAGATTCTTGCTGCGATCTTCCAGCGGGACCTTGCTGCCCCCCTTGATACATTTTCCCTTATGGGGGCAACCTGCGCACTCACTACAGCTATATACTGTGGTCACGATGGGATATCCGGCTTTTGATTTCGTCTTTTTTTCATTGGCTGCTTGTATCCGGCGCCCCGCATAGCAGATATAGCTGTCACTTTGGGCATCATACGCCATATTCTCTCGCTTGCCGATATCCGTCCTGTATTTCCTGCTCTTTGCCTTGTCATGATTCGATGGCTTGATGAACGCCATCTGCCCATTCTCCTCGCAGTAGGAGTAGTTCTCCTCGCTTTCAAATCCGGCGTCCGCCACAGGTTTCGTGTAACCCAGCCATTCCAGTTTTTCCAGCATGGGGATAAACGTCCGGCTGTCGCTCCGTTCCGGTGATATCATCGCCCCGACGATGTACTCCGAATCCACCGCCGCCGTTACATTGTATCCCGGCTTCAACTGCCCATTCTTCATATGGTCTTCCTTCATCCGCATAAAGGTTGCGTCTCTGTCTGTCTTGGAAAAACTGTTCCGCTCTCCAAAACTGTGATTGTAGTCGTCGTACTGCTTCTGGCGCCTCAGGTATTCTTCCACTCGTTCAACGGCTCGTTGCAGGGGCGGTTTTCGCTGACCCTTGCCATGAACGAATGTCACGCCTTGTTCCGCTTGCTCCCTTTTCAGCCGCTTCCTCAGCTTCTTTAGGTCTCTGGCACTGATTTTTTCTCCTGCGTGAAAACGTACGCCAAATTCACCCGCCAGTTTCGGCAACTCGGATTTCATCTTTTCCTGCATCTTTGCTTGGTTTTTCTGCGTTGACTTTTTCCAGACAAAACTGTATCGGTTCGCATTGGCTTCCAGCTTCGTCCCGTCTATAAATACGCTTTCCAGGGACAGCTCCCCCGATTCCGCCAGCAGCTCTATCAATTGGTTGAATAGGTCGTCGATCACGCCCGTCAGCCGCTTGCTTCTAAATCGCGCGATCGTCGCGTGATCCGGCGCCGGCTCCCGCCCCAGCAGGTACATGAAATTCACATCCCGTCGGCAGGCCTGTTCTATCTTCCGGCTTGTGTACACGCTGTTCATGCCGCCATATACGATGACTTTGAACAGATTCTTCGGCGACGTCCCTATTCTCCCGTTTCGGGAGTACGCGGCATACAGCTTCGTATAATCCATCCTTTCGAACACCGCGTCGAGTAACCGCACTGAATCATCTGCCGGGATTATTTCTCCTATGTCCATGGGCATTACCAGTTGATATACACTCCCGTTCGATGTATAATCTGGCTGTAACGTATTATTGTTCACAAGCAATATCTTACAGCAAAAGACGGCTTCTGGCTACTGCCAGTCGCCGCCTTTTGTTCCCCGGGGCTGGTTTAGTGCGACAGCCCCGTTTTGATATTTGTGTGCGAATCCTCTATCCCTCGGGGGGCGTCGGGGTAGCGGTGGGCGCGGGCGTCGGGGTCGCGGTCGGCGTGGGCGTGGGCGTGGGCTCGAGGGCCAGCACCACCACCTGGAATGTCTTTGTGGTCTTGCGCCCGCCTAGTGAAAGCGTCGCGGTGAGCTTGACGGTCTGGTTGCCCGACGCGGCAACGGGCCGCGTAACCGCGCCGCCTGCCGTCACGATCGCGGGATGCGACGAGGCCCATGTCACCACTGAGCCGTTTACGCCGCTTCCGGGCAGCAGCAGCGACTGGGTCACCGCTCCGGCGCTGTCGCCGGGCGCGAACACGATACGAAGCGTGTCCTTGTCCTCCTCAATGCGCTGCTCGTCGGTGAATGCGATCTTTTTCTTGACGACTATCTTGAACTCCCGCTTCTCTACAGCGTCTTCCTTTGTGACCGTCGCTGTCAGCGTCACGGTTCGGTTCGACGTCGTGCGGTTTACCTTCCCGGATGCGTCCAGCGCCGACGGCGACGAGGATTCCCACGTGATCGTCGTGCCGTTAGCGCCCGATGTGGGCAGTACCAGGTCGTGTATGATACCGCTCTGGCTGTCCCCGGCTCCATACCCGATTTCGATCGCCGCGGCGTCGGCCTCGACCGACTGCCGGGGCGTTATTTCCTTCTGGAGGACTGTCAGGGTGCAGCTCCACTCCTGGCTGATGTTTCCGCGGGATATGACCGCGGTCAGCGTTACCTGCCGGTCTCCCAGAGGATAGTCGGCGCGCGTGACGGCGCCCGCGGCAGTGATGTGCTCCTCATTGTCCGACTTCCACTCGATACGGGAGCCGTGTTCGCCCCGGGTTGGCAGCGCCAGGTCGCCTGTCACATGATCCGCTTCGTCGCCCTGTGAGAATCCGATCGCGAGCGCGGCGGTATCCCGCGATACGGCGAGTATATCGTCGCCCGACACCTTGATGGAATCGCCCGTGAACGTCCATCCCGCCAGTCTCACAGTGCGGGAGGTCAGTATATCCGTCGTTTCGGGAAGCACCTCGCACAGTACCGGCCCGTCGTGCAGCGTCAGCGTTGTGACGTCGCCCTCGCCCAGTATGTCCGACGGCGTCCACAGCACGACGTTTCGGGCGAAGGATCCTGCCGGAAGCACCAGCGCGGAGCCTTCGCCGGACATTTCCACACCGTCAGCGCTGCCGCGAAGCTCTGCGCGCGCCTTCGCTCCGGAAACCGATATGTTCATGAAGCCTTCGCCGGTACACTGGTTTTCCTCGAGCGCAGCGCCGGTCAGTACGCTCACCGCGTCTATCTGCGTTTCCCCCATCGCGACGAGGCGCAGCGGATCATACTCCGGCGCGCTGAGTATGGATTCGGGACAGGTCACGTTGCTCAGCAGTACGCCTCCCTGCGCGCCCATGAGCAGCAGGCGGCCCCCGATGCGGACATTGTCTAGCGTTACCGCGCCCGTACCAACGCCCGGAGCGATCACCACGTCCCCGGTCACATCCGCGTCGCACAGTGCAGTATCCGCGGCCGATATCGTCACGTTGCCCCGTATGACGCCGCCCGCGCCGCTCGTATAGGTCCCCGCCTCATTAAAAGCGGTTCCTACCGCGGTCTCGAGCATGACCAGCAGCTCCCTCGCGATCAGCGGATCCTGCGGCCGGAAAAGGCCCGCGTCCAGCCCGAGGAGGCCTCGCTCCACCGCGGCAAGCGCGGCGGGCAGCGCGTCCTCTCCGATCTCGTCGGCATCGAGCGGCGCTTCCCCTCCCCCGGGCGGGAGCAGCAGCAGCGCCGCCATCGCCTGGGCGGCCTGTCTGCGGGATATGAATTCGCCGTGCTCGGCTGTCCCGTCCGGGGGCGACAGATCGTACGCGATCCGGCTCATATCGGATACGCCGTACGCGCGGCCGATTATCTGCGAAAACGCCACGCGGGTCACCGGTTCGTCCAAGTCACCAAGCTCCGACTCCAGTACGCCTATGCTTGCATACCGTCCGGAAAGGGTGCGGTATCTGATGTATTCGCGCAGCGGCATGCCGGGGCATAGCAAGACAGCCGCGGCGGCTGCTACAATGAGGAGCGCCGCTCCCGCGACGATCCAGCGGACCGGCAGCGAAGATAAGCGGATTTTCATGTTTACAGTCACATCCATTCCATCGGGGTTCATTTGTCCCTATACTATGACGGTTCCCGGCCGCGAAATGCACCCGGAAATATATGCTTGCGCCGCATAAAAGGGCATATTAATTTTCTCATAAAGATTTAGAGTATCTTTTACGGAAACAATAAAAAACTATTGTATTTTCGTGGATTTTGGAACCTTTGCGGCGCGGAAGTAGTCAATGAGTCGTGAAGCATGTATAATTGAATAAGCAGGCTTACGGATCGGCGGATCCGGCCTGATCCCAGCATTGCAGGAAGTGAAGTCGATATGAAATTTTGGAAACGGAAACAGGATGATTCGCCGCGCGAGGGGCATACTCCCCGGGCGGAGGGGCGTTTTCGCAGAATTGTTCGGATAGGGAGCCTTCGCGTCAGCGTGCTCGCGCTTGTCATATGGGCGCTAGCGATCGTGACAGCAGGCGCGGCAGGATTCGGCGCATTCAGGGCGTACCAGGTATTCCTGACGCCCCGCGCGCTTTTCGGCAGGACCCTTCCTACGATTGGCCCGAACGAAACGGCGTCTCCGACCGTCCGGCCTGGCGAAACCAGCGAGGCGCAGCCCACGCCCGCTCCATCGATCGACCCGTACGATTACGCGATGAGCATCGCCGACCGCGGGCTAATGAAGGACATCGTCAATGTGCTCGTGATAGGCGTCGACTACGCCGAGGAGCGCTCCGGGTGGAATAAGAACTTCTACTCCGACGTGATGCTGGTGCTGGCTATCAATTTCGAGAAAAACACGGTGGACATGATATCGGTTCCCCGCGACACATACGCGAAGATCGCGAACGTCGAGGGTATCTACAAGCTCAATTCATCCGTGCATCACGGAGGAGGCGTCCCCGACGGCTTTATGAACGTCTGCAAGAGCGTTTCGGGCGTGCTGGGCGGCATACCGATAGACTACTATGTGGGAGTAACGATGCCCGTCGTCAAGGAGCTCGTTAACGCGATGGGTGGCGTGGAGTTCGACGTGGACGTAAAGATCAGGCTCCAGGGACGCACTATTGAGCCCGGGCTCCAGTATATGGACGGGCAGAAGGTGCTCGACTATCTGCGCGCCCGCAAGGGGATCGATAACGATTTGGGGCGGGTCAACCGGCAAAAGAAAATGCTGGTCGCGCTTTTTAAGAAAATGCAGGAGGAAAAAACGATACTCGACGCGCCCGCGATGGTGCTCGAATTCAAGGATAAGCTCCATACAAACCTTTCGACCGCGCAGGTCGCGGCGCTGGCGGTGTTTGCCTACAATCTCGATAGCGACAATATCCGCATGCACACGATGCCGGGCAAGTTCATGGATATATTCAACTGGCTCTTCATTATCACCGACCAGCCCAAGCGTGTGCAGCTCATTAAGGACATATACGGTATCGACGTCCCCGAGCAGGTCGGGTATGCTCTCGATTACTGTGTCTGGATGTGGGCTGACCACGAGGGCCGCGGGTTCCTGAAGCTTGCCGGGGAGACACTCGCCAAGGACGACGCGGCCGCGACGCGCAAGATCTCCTGGGAGAACCGCATCGCGATCCAGCAGGCGATGGATGCGCTGTCTGCCGAGCTTGATAAGCAAAAGAACGCCTGGGACGAGCTTATCAAAATAAAGACGCTCTCCAGCCGGCTCAGCAAAGCAAAGTCGCTGGGCGTGTCGAGCGACGCTCTTCGGGCGGCTGTGGATCATCTCGAAGACGTGGCGGCTCCGATATTCTCGAAGGCGGGCTACTCGGTCCGCTGGTATGTGGCCGAGAATCCCGGCGATGTCGGGATGACGGGTTGACAGTGAATCGATAGTTGTAAAGGGGCGGCCAGTCGGGCCGCCCCTTTATCGCTAAACCTATTCTACCGTCACGCTCTTTGCCAGATTGCGGGGCTTGTCTACGTCGATACCCCGCTCTACCGAGCAGTAGTACGCCAAGAGCTGCGCGGGTATGACCGAGAGCATCGGCATGAGCAGCGGATCCGCCTCGGGCAGCTCCACCCACTCGTCGGAAAGCTCGATAAGCTCCCGGGCGTCCGCGCGCGCGATGATCAGCACCCGCGCGCCCCGCGCCCTGACCTCCCTTATATTGGACGCGATCTTTTCGTAGAGCGCGGGCTGTGTACACAGCGCGACGACCAGCGTACCCCGCTCGATGAGCGCGATGGGCCCGTGCTTTAACTCTCCGGCGGGGAATGCCTCCGAATGGATGTAGGAAATTTCCTTAAGCTTGAGTGAGCCCTCCAGCGCGACCGCGTAGTCGAGATTTCTCCCCAGATAATAAGCGTGCTCGATGCTAGAATGAAGATGCGCGAAGTGCGCCAGCTTTGGCTCTGATTTTAGAACCTGCTCTGCCAGAGATTCCATCTGCCCCAGCTCGCCCAGCAGCGCGTCGCAGCGGTCGTCAGAAAGCGTCCCGCGCGCCCTTCCAATCGCGATGAGCAGCAGGCTGAGCGCCATTAGCTGGGTAGTATATGCTTTGGTGGAGGCCACCGCGATCTCGGGCCCGGCCCATGTGTAGAATACCGCGTCGGCTTCGCGGCTGATCGTCGAGCCGACTACGTTCGTAATGGCGAGTATGCGCGCGCCTTTGCTTCGTCCCAGCCGCAGCGCCGCCAGCGTGTCGGCGGTCTCTCCCGACTGGCTGATAAGTATAATGAGGTCGCCGGGATTGACAATCGGGTCCCGATAGCGGAATTCCGACGCGATATCGGCCTCGACCGGTATGCCCAGCGTCCGCTCGAACGCGTATTTGGCAGCTAGCCCCGCGTGGTAGGCGGTGCCGCAGGCCACGATTATTATCCGCCCGGAATTGCGCAGCGTTTCGTCGTCGAGCCCGATTTCGGTAAAGTCGACGCGCCCGTTCGCCCCGATGCGCGGCCGGAGCGTTTCTCGCAGCGCGGTCGGCTCCTCGTGGATCTCCTTGAGCATGAAGTGCGCGTAGCCGCCTTTTTCGGCGGAGGCCATGTCCCAGTCGACGTGAAAGAGAGCGCGGGCGACCGTCATGCCGTACTCGTCGTATATCTCCACGCCCTCCCGGGTCACCCGCGCCAGTTCCCGGTCATTGAGGAAGTATACGTCGCGCGTGTGCGCGAGCAGCGCCGGTATGTCCGATGCGATGAACTGCTCGCCGTCTCCCTGTCCCACGACCAGCGGGCTGTCCTTGCGCGCTACGATGATCTCGCCCGGCTCGCGCGCGCTCATGACCGCCAGCGCGTAGGAGCCCTCGACGCGGGTCAGCGCCTTTTCGACGGCCTTTATTAGGTCGCCCTCGTAGTGGTGATGGATGAGGTGGGCGAGCACCTCGGTATCGGTCTGGGATGTGAACGCGACGCCCTGGGCGGTGAGCCATGCCCGCAGCCGCGCGTGGTTCTCTATGATGCCGTTGTGGACGACGGCGATGTCCCCAGCCATGCTTGTATGGGGATGCGCGTTCTCATCCGAAGGTTCGCCGTGCGTCGCCCAGCGGGTATGCCCGATACCAGCCGAGCCGTTGATGGGATACTGTACGACGTACTTTTCAAGCTCGGAAAGGCGGCCGTTTTTTTTACGCACTGCGATGGTGCCGCCGTCCATGACGGCGATGCCCGCGCTGTCGTATCCGCGGTATTCCAGTTTTTTAAGTCCGTCAAGCAGTATGGGGACGCAGTCCCTGTCCCCGATATATCCGATAATGCCGCACATTAAGCATTTCTCCCTTTCCCGTTCATTGTTCAACGTTCCCGCGGTTTTTATGAGATAATCGCCCAAGAA
>JAAYXU010000305.1 GCA_012515725.1 Clostridiales bacterium
CTTCTCCACGGGTATGCCCATTTCCTCGGCGATCTCCTCAGGCTGAGGCTCCCGGCCGTATTCCTGCAGCAGCTCGCGGGAGATCCGTATGAGCTTATTGATCGTTTCCACCATATGCACCGGAATACGGATCGTCCGCGCCTGATCGGCGATGGCGCGCGTGATGGCCTGCCGGATCCACCAGGTCGCGTAGGTAGAGAATTTGAATCCCTTGCGATAGTCGAATTTCTCGACCGCCTTTATAAGGCCCAGATTCCCCTCCTGGATGAGGTCGAGGAACAGCATGCCCCGTCCCACGTAACGCTTGGCGATGCTGACTACCAGCCGCAGGTTGGCTTCGGCGAGTTTTCGCTTGGCAGCTGTATCGCCCTCCTCCATCCGCAGCGCCAGCTCGATCTCCTCCTCAGCCGTGAGGAGTGGAACCTTGCCGATTTCCTTAAGATACATCCGCACGGGATCGTCGGTGCTGACCGACTCGGGTACCTGTATCTCGAGCGAATCCCCCTTGATCTTTACCTTATCGCTGCCCGCCTCGGGGTCCTTAATACGATACGCATAGTCTATGTTGAGGCTGTCCAGCTCCTCGTACAGCCTGACTATCTCTTCAGGAGTGATTTGCACTTTCTCAAGGGCGTCCTTGATATCCTTCTCCGAGAGGGATCCGCTTGACTTTCCTTTCTGGATGAGCGCTTTGATTTTCTTCTCTTTGTCGCTTTTTCCGTTGTCCTTAGTCATGGTACCCCTCCTTTCTGTGTGCTCCCTGTTTCATTTTATGATAATTCACTTTCAATTCATCAAATTCCTTTTTCATACTCGATTTTTTATCGTCGTCGGTTTCAGTGCTTATTCTCTCCGTCAGCGCATCCAGCCGCGTCTTAATTTTATGGATGATTACCTGATCCATACACTGGGCTATGTAAAGCTCGTCCCTGTGCTCTCCGGCTTCCTCGACCGCTCCGGCAAGCAGAGCGCCCTCCTCGGGCTCAAAATGGCTCAGTATACCAGCCAGAGCGGGCTTTCGGCCCTCGGCCCACTGCTCACTTATGAGCCGCGCGGCTTTCCCGAGAACAGGATCGGTGAACGCGTCGGGAGCCAGTGTTTTGAACACGCGCGCCGCGGCCTCCTTCCCTGTGAGCGTGTAGCGGATGAGCGCGCGCTCGGCTGAAGCGACCGCTCGGCTCATTCCGTGGGGCAGGCCTTTTCGGGCCGCCACATTAGGTTCCGCATTATTATTCCTTGAATTTCCAGTCCTATTCTTTCGCTGTCTTTCAATATTCATTCGTCCCAGCGCGATTTCTTCCTCGATCGCGTTTTCGTCCACGCCCGTCTGCATATGGAGCGTCTTAACGAACTGATTGCGCTCGACGGGGCTCAATATCCGGCTGAGGACCTCCCGGCAACAAGTTGACACATACCGGACACGCTCGTCGGGACTATCCAAATCAAACTCTTGCCGGATCCGGTCCATATGATACGCATTGAGCGGCTTGGCCTGTCCTATTAGGTCCTCGATCCCGGCCAGCCCATGGCGGCGGACGAAGTCGTCGGGATCCTTTCCGTCGGTCAGCGTGGCTACGCGCACCCGCAAACCGGCTTCCTCCAGTATCCGCATACCCCGGAGCGTCGCGTTCTGTCCGGCCGTGTCGGCGTCGTAGGCGATGATGATGTCGGGACAGTACCGTCGCAGCAGGCGGGCCTGCTCCTGCGTGAGAGCCGTTCCCAGCGATGCCACGACCGTTTGAAAGCCCGCCTGATGGAGCGATATGAGATCCATATAGCCTTCCACTATCATGATTCGGTCGATAGTTCCCAGCTTCCTGAGCGCGTGTACTCCGTACAGATTCCTGCGCTTATTGAATACCGGGGTCTCGGGGGAGTTCATGTACTTGGGAAGGCTGTCGTCCAGCACTCTGCCGCCGAAACCGATCACCCGGCCGCGGCTGTCGATGATGGGAAACATCACGCGGTTGCGGAACGCGTCGTAATACCGGCCCTCTTTCTCGCGAACGAGGCCGAACTCCGCCATGATCCCGTCCTCTATGCCCTTCTCGCGCAGGGCTGTGAGAAGTCCGTCCCAGCGGTCGGGCGCATACCCCAGACCGAATGCCCGGATTGTTCCCGGCGTCAGTCCCCGCCCGGTCAGGTATGCCATGGCGCTGTCTCCCTGACGAGACACAAGCTGCCTGTGGAAGAAACGGGCCGCCTCGCGACCGGCGGCGTAGAGCTTGTCCATATGCTCCCTGCGCCCGTTTGGCCGCCCCTTTTCCCCGCCCTCTGGCAGCTTCATGTGCGCCCGCTCGGCCAGTATCCGTACGCTCTCGGTAAAATCGCACCGCTCGACAGCCTGTATGAACTGGAACACATTCCCGCCCGCGTGGCATCCAAAGCAATAAAAAAACTGCTCGGCGGCGTTGACGCTGAAAGACGGCGTCTTCTCCTGATGGAACGGGCACAGTCCCCAGTGCCGGTTTCCCTTCTGGCGAAGGCTTACGTACCGGGATACGACATCGACAATGTCGTTGCGATCCCGCACTTCGTCAATCAGGCTGTCGGGGAAAAACGCCATTCGCAATCCTTTCTGTGCCGCCCGGGGCTGCGCCATGCAATCCTCGGCGGCAACGGTATGTAAATTCGACATATTCCCCGTATTTCCTGCAAACACGATTTGGCAGTAAAAAAGGGCGGCTTCGCGCCGCCCCTGAGAGTATGTAAATCTTTATTTACCCGCCTTTTCCTCGATCGCGGCCTGCGCGGCGGCAAGCCGTGCGATGGGAACCCGGAAGGGCGAGCAGGAAACGTAGTCGAGTCCTATATTGTGGCAGAATGCCACCGAGCTGGGGTCGCCTCCGTGTTCGCCGCATATGCCCAGCTTAATGCCGGGGCGCGTTTTGCGGCCCAGTTCGACTGCTATTTTCATGAGCTTGCCCACGCCCTTCTGGTCGACCCGGGCAAAGGGATCCTGCTCAAATATCTTCTTTGTGTAGTAATCCTCCAGGAATACTCCAGCGTCGTCACGGGAGAACCCGAACGTCATCTGCGTTAGGTCGTTGGTGCCAAAGGAGAAGAAGTCGGCCTCCTCGGCGATCTCGTCGGCGGTCAGCGCGGCGCGCGGTATCTCGATCATCGTGCCCACGTGGTAGTCGAGCGTGACGCCCTTTTCCTGCATGACAGCCTGGGCGGTGCGCACCACCACGTCCTTCACATAGCGGAGCTCCTTAACCTCGCCCACGAGCGGGATCATGATCTCGGGCACGACGGCTATGCCTTCCTCATTCATGACCTCGATGGCGGCCTCGATGACGGCACGGGTCTGCATCTCGGCGATTTCAGGATAAGTGACTGTCAGACGGCAGCCGCGGTGACCCAGCATCGGGTTAAATTCGTGCAGGCTCTCCACCACGCCCTTGAGCTCATCGAACGTGATGTCCATTTCGGCGGCCAACTCGCGGATCTCGTCGTCCTCCTTGGGCAGGAACTCATGAAGCGGCGGATCCAGGAACCGGATAGTCACAGGCCGCGGGCCCATCGCTTTGTATATGCCCTTAAAGTCGGCCTTCTGCATCGGCAGGAGCTTTGAGAGCGCCTTGCGGCGCTGCGCCTCGTTCTTTGATACGATCATCTCGCGCATGGCCGGAATCCGGTCCTCGTCGAAGAACATATGCTCTGTGCGCGTCAGGCCAATGCCCTCCGCTCCGAAGGAAACGGCTACAGCGGCGTCCTGCGGAGTGTCGGCGTTCGTACGGATCTTCAGTCGGCGCACCTCGTCGGCCCATCCCATCAGCGTCACGAAGTCGCCGGTCATCTGCACCTCCATGGTAGGAATGGCCTCAAGATATACGTTACCGGTGTCTCCGTCCAGCGATATGAAGTCCCCCTCGCGGACAACCCGGTCGCCGATACGGAAGCACCCGGCATGCTCGTCGATCTTGATGTCGCCGCAGCCGGCCACGCAGCATGCGCCCATACCCCGGGCTACCACCGCGGCGTGGGAGGTCATGCCGCCCCGAGCGGTCAATATGCCCTCGGCGGCGTACATTCCCTCGATATCCTCAGGAGAGGTTTCCTGGCGAACCAATACGGTCTTGCGTCCCGCGGCCTTGGCGGCCACGGCGTCTTCTGCGGTGAAGCATACCTGGCCGCAAGCCGCGCCGGGCGAAGCGGGCAGTCCCCTTGCCACGGAAGTGGCCTTCTTCAGAGCCTTCGTATCGAACTGTGGGTGCAGCAGCGTGTCGAGCTGCTTGGGGTCGACCTTCATGAGCGCCTCTTCCCGGCTGAGGCGTCCCTCACGCACCAGATCCACCGCGATCTTCACGGCGGCGGCGGCTGTGCGCTTGCCGTTGCGGGTCTGCAGCATATAGAATTTACCCCGCTCGATAGTAAACTCCATGTCCTGCATGTCGTTGTAGTGGTCCTCGAGGCGCTGGGCGATGTCTATGAACTGCTCGTAAATCGCGGAATTTGTATCTTTAAGCGTATCGATCTTAAGCGGCGTGCGCACGCCCGCCACGACATCCTCGCCCTGCGCGTTCATGAGGTACTCGCCGAACAGGCCGGGCTCACCGGTGGAGGGGTTGCGCGAGAAGGCCACGCCGGTGCCGGAGGTGTCGCCCAGGTTGCCGAACACCA
>JAAYXU010000306.1 GCA_012515725.1 Clostridiales bacterium
GTCGATGCCGAAATCCCTCAGCGTATGGGTGAACAGGTTAAATGTGCCTCCATAGAGGGTGCTCGCGGATACGATATGCTCCCCCGCATGGGCTATATTCTGGACGGCGCAGGCGATCCCCGCCGATCCGCTGGCGACAGCCAGTGCGCCCACTCCCCCCTCCAGCGCCGCCATGCGCCTTTCAAACACATCGGTCGTGGGATTCATGATGCGGGTGTATATGTTGCCGGGCTCGCTGAGCGCGAAACGGCCCGCGGCCTGATCGCAGTCATCAAACACATACGACGTGGTCTGGTAGATCGGCACCGCACGTGCGCCGGTGGCGGGATCGGGGGTCTCCTGACCGGCATGTATCTGGAGTGTCTCAAACCGAAGATTTCGCGTGCCGCTCATTGCTCAGCTCACCCTTTCTATCATTGTGACGCTTGTTTCGCTTTTTGTTTCTCTACGAGGTCCGCCAGCGTGATCGAGTCCACCACGCCGTTTATCGCGTCCCTGAGCTGCTCCCAAACCTCCAGCGTGGCGCAGTGGACGCAGCGGGGACATCGGTTGGGCTCGTCCTCCAAGCAGGCTACGGGCGCCAGATCGCCCTCGATTAGCCGCAGTATCATGCCCACGGTATACTCTTGGGGAGCGCTGGCCAACCGGTATCCTCCGCGGGCCCCCCGGACGCTTTTGACATAGCCCGCCCGGCTGAGCGCCGTGATGATCTGCTCCAGATACTTGTCCGATATCCCCTGCCTTCGGGCAATGCTCTTGATGGTCACGTATTCATCGGGGTCCTGCATCGCCAGGTCCAGCATCAGCCGCAGCGCGTAGCGCCCTCGGGTGGATATCTTCATCAGGCTCCCTCCCTAACGATAGGCCATCAGGCGTTATTTTCCCTCATTGAAAAGCGGTGTGGACAAATACCGTTCGCCGGTATCGGGAAGCACCGCCACGATGGTCTTGCCTTCGTTGTCCACTCGCCGGGCCAGCTCGGTCGCCGCCCACAGCGCCGCCCCCGAAGATACGCCCGTCAGCAAGCCCTCGGTACGGCATAGCTCGCGTGCAGCGGCAAAGGCGTCCTCATCGCGCACGGCGATAACCTCGTCATAGACGGCGGTGTTGAGGACGTCGGGCACGAATCCCGCGCCGATACCCTGTATCCTGTGCGGTCCCGGCTTGCCCTGCGAGAGCACAGGGGATTCCTGCGGCTCTACCGCGACGACACGGACGGCTGGTTTGCGGGACTTCAAATATTCGCCGACGCCCGTGACGGTGCCGCCGGTCCCCACTCCCGCCACGAATATATCCACCGCCCCGCCGGTATCTTCCCATATTTCCGGTCCGGTGGTCTTCCTGTGGATCGCGGGGTTGGAAGGGTTGCTGAACTGTCCGGGAATAAACGCGCTCGGAAGCTCCCGGGCCAGGGCCTCGGCTCTGGCGATCGCGCCCCGCATCCCCTCCGCCCCCGGCGTCAGCACCAGCTCGGCGCCGTATGCCTGCAGCAGCATGCGGCGCTCCACGCTCATCGTTTCGGGCATCGTGAGTATGATCCGGTACCCCCTTGCCGCCGCCACCGAAGCCAGTCCGATCCCGGTGTTGCCGCTGGTAGGCTCGATAATAACGCTGCCGGGCTTAAGAAGTCCCTTCTCCTCGGCGTCCTCGATCATCGCCCTGGCGATCCGGTCCTTGACGCTGCCGGCGGGGTTGAAGTACTCCAGTTTGGCCAATATCGCGGCCTTCAGCCCGTGCTTTTTTTGATAATTTGTTAGCTCCATAAGGGGCGTACCGCCTATGAGCTCGGTAATGCTCCTGTAAA
>JAAYXU010000307.1 GCA_012515725.1 Clostridiales bacterium
CAAGAATTACCTAAACGGCGGGTTCGCCAGATACGTGCTATATCCCCAAAACGCGTTACTGTACCGCGTCCCCGAGTCGCTGAGCGCTCAGCAGGCCGCTCTAATAGAGCCCTACGCCTGCGCGATGCACGCGGTGGACCGGGCCGAGATCAAGCCCGAGGACGTCGTGGTGCTCTCGGGCGCGGGGCCGCTGGGCCTTGGCATGACGGCCGCTATACGTCGCCTGAAGCCCCGCAGTCTCATCGTGCTGGACCTCATCGCGAGCAGGCTCGAAAAGGCGCGCGCGCTGGGGGCCGACCTCGCCATAAATCCCAGGACCGACGATGCGGCGGCCGCCGTCCGTGAGCTGACCGACGGCTACGGCTGCGACGTTTACATCGAGGCCACCGGCCACCCGTCATCGGTCGGGCAGGGGCTGGAGCTCATCCGCAAGATGGGCCGTTTCGTGGAGTTCTCGGTATTCAACGAGCCGGCCACCGTCGACTGGTCGATCATCGGCGACGGTAAGGAGCTGGAAATCCGCGGATCCTCGCTGAGCCCGGGATGCTACGGGCGGGTGATCGAGGGATTCGCGGACGGCACGCTGGATTCGCGCGGGGTGCTGACCCACGTGTTTGATCTTGTGGACTTCGAAAAAGCGTTCCGGACGTGCGGTGAGCCCGGCGCGGTCAAGATCGCGCTGCGTCCCTGACCGGCTGATTAAAAATACTCGTCGTCGCGCGGCGCGCTTCCCGGGAGCGCGCCGCCCAGACGGCGGTACTGCGTCGGATAGACTCCATAGACCCGCCTGAACTCGCTCGAGAAATAGCTCTGCTCGCAGTAACCGAGACGCTGCGCGATGACGCCCACCGGATATGCAGTGTCGATGAGATAGCGCGCCGCCACCGCGAGCTTTTTTCGCGCGGCGTATGCGATCGGCGTGTATCCGTAACGGGCCTTGAAGAGCCGTATGAGATGCCGACCCGAGAGGCTGAATCGGGCCGACAGGGCTTTGAGCGTCAGCTTCTCGTGTATGTGGTTATCGATGTAGCTTCGTATTTGCTGCGCGGGAGTTGTGTCACCGCTGCCCGTGGCCGTTTCGTAGACGCCAAGGAGTATGTTTAGCACGGTGCGGGAAGCGATCGTGCTGTCATACCGCCGGAGGCGGAGGCTTTCTATCAGCCCTTCGAATTCGCTCCGGACATCGGCATGCGCGGTCCACACGGGTCCGTTAATATCGTACACCTCGAGCAGTCGGTCCACGAGATCGCCGCGCGCGCCAAACCACAGCTTCTCGTAGGGGTCGTTCCGGTCGGCCCAGTACCGATAACCCCTGCCAGGGATGAGGACGCACACATCTCCGGCGCGCAGGCTTATCTGACACTCTGCGCAACGGACATGACCGCTGCCACGAACCACGTACTCAAAAAGAACGCTCTGCAGATTCTCCTTGCGAACATCGTACTGGCTGTCGGGATACACGATACCAGCCGAAAGTACATGGATCTTCGGATTGGGACTCACCGGGTTTAAATAGTAAACCTGCCGTCCCGCGTCCGCCACGGCCGCAACTCCTTTCACACCTATACCCATATCATAGCACGGCAGACGCCGATGTCAATATTCCTCATAAAACTGTCGTTCCGTCACATTGACTGACAACAGCGGGGAGGGTATAGTGAATGGTAAAAGGCTGCAAGAGAAGGAGAGGCGTATGAAAAAGATAGTCATCATCGGAGCGGGCAGCTTCAACTTTACGCGGGCTATATCGCGTGACATCATGACTTTCCCAGCGCTGGCGGACTCTCATATCGTGCTGGTGGACATTCCGGAGGGCGCGGAGCGAATGGAGGCGTCGCGCGCGATCATAGACAAGATGATTCGGCAAGGAGGCTACTCGGCCACGGTGAGCGCTACGTTCGACCGGCGTAAGGCAATCGAAGGCGCGGACGCGGTAATCATAACGATCCGCAACGACATCACGATCGACGCATGGAGCAAGGATCTGACCATACCGAAAAAATACGGAGTGGACACCGTCGTGGGCGACACGCGCGGCCCGTCGGGCATATTCCGCTTCCTTCGCTCGGCTCCGGAGTTCCTTCGCATCTGCCGCGACATCGAGGAGCTGGCGCCCGGCGCGGTGGTACTCAACTATACCAATCCGATGAACATGGTGTGCAGCTACATCGGTAAGCTGTGCAGTATCAACCTGACGGGCCTCTGCCACAGCGTGCAGGGAACGGCCGCGATGCTGGCCAACTGGATCGGTGCGGAGCTAAATGACGTCACCTACCTGTGCGCGGGCATCAACCACCAGGCGTACTTCCTGGACTACCGGTGGAAGGGGCAGGACGCCTATCCGCTCATACGCAAGGCCATCGAGGAGAATCCGGAGATCTATGATAAAGAGCGCGTGCGCAACGAGATGTTCCTGCATCTGGGGTACTACGTTACCGAATCATCCCGTCACAACTCCGAGTACAATCCCTGGTTCCGCAAGCGGCAGGAGCTCATCGACCGCTATTGCCCCGACACGTACGGCTACTCGATCCGCGTAATCACCGAGCGGGACGCCGAGAGGGACGAGAAAATGCGCGAGATCCTCGCGCAGCCGACGATAGATCTCTCGCGCGGCCGCGAGTACGCCGCCTCGATACTCAACGCCGTGCTGGGAGATGGCGCGATGTTTGAGTTTAATGGCAATATCCCTAATGACGGATACATCACGAACCTTCCGGACCGGGCTACCGTCGAGGTGCCCATCGTCGCGTCGAAGGCTGGTCTGCGCGCGATACGGATCGGGGATATGCCCCGGCAGCTCGCCGCGCTCAACTATGCAAACGCCCAGGCAGAGGAGCTCGCCGTAGAGGGATGCATCGAGAAGGATCGCCGCAAGATAGAGTACGCGATCATGAACGACCCGCTGACCGCCGCTGTTTGCAGTCTGGCA
>JAAYXU010000308.1 GCA_012515725.1 Clostridiales bacterium
CCCGATATGCCCAGCCCCACGGTGTAGAGCATGTGGGTGGACTTGAGATTGTCCGCCTCGTGCCTGGCGAAGTAGTAGTCCGGATCGCCCATCCCCTGGCTGCTCATGCTTCTATAGTCGCTGCCTACTTTTACATACACATTACTGCTGCCGAGTGAGTATGACTTGTCATATCCCGTATCCAGTGCGTAATAATCCCACCAGAAGAGGAATCCGTCGTATTTATAGTAGGTGTTCGCGTCGGAGACAGAGAACCGGTTGGGCTCGCCGTCGCTGAGCAGCACCGCGTACTTGGCGGCGTCGGCCCGCGCGCCGCCGATGGTGCGGCCGGCGTACAGTCCGGCTGCGATGTTGGTGTTGCCACCCGCGCGCAGACTGTCGATCCAGCCGCGCACTTCATTCGCGTCGCTGGAGTAGCTGGACGACTTGCGCTGGCCTGTGTTCGTAAAATAAGCGAGCGCGAACTGCGCGTCCACGTTTTCGTTCGGGCTGCCCGGCGTGCCCGCCAGCGCGTTCACCAGCGCCTTGGCGGCGGCCTTGGCGTTCTTGAGCTTGTTGCCATCCATGCTGCCCGAGGTGTCGATGACGAGGAGTATGTCCACCTTCACCGGCTCGGTGGACTGGCTGCCCGTGACGTTGAGCGTCAGATCCCATGTACGGGCCGTGTTCTCGTCCGGCGCCGCGGTCTTGGTCACGTTGATGCTTGGCGGTGTTGTGGTCGGGTTGCCGGCCTGCGCGGTGGGTATCGCGATACCCATGATGAACGCGGCGGCCAGCAGAATCACTGACACTACGCCAAAAGTACCCTTTACAGACTTCCTTTTCATGAAAAAATCCCCCTTTTTTGTGGTCACCAATTTGTTGTGCGTTGTCGTCTTTCTGAATCGACCGAGTGTACGGCGGGGATTTTTCATAAATAAAATCCGGCCGCATCCAATGGCGGCCGGACGATCATGAGGCTGCTGCCTTTTAGACTCCTGGCTTTGCGCCCCATCCTTTCGGATGGTTTGCCTTTATCATGGTGGAATTCTGCATTATTCCGATTGACGATTCCATTATATATACCCCATTTAGGGGTGTCAATACTTATAAAAAATAATATATATATAGTTTTCACAATATAAAACCGGCATCTGAAATTGTTTCGTTTTTGTTTTATTATACCGCTTTTGACAGGGCTGGGCGTAGGTGTGATCGCTGATTGTTTTATACCTGTGCGTGCGGCAATTCGTATGCTGCCCTCAGCCCACAGCGCTCCTCAGGCGACTGATGCGCTCGATTACTGTCTCTGTGATCTCCGGATCGCGTATGCCCGCAACCCGGGCTAGCGTCCCGGCTACGCCTTCCTCATTAACGAGCGAACGCACCCGGAGCGTGCCGGGATCGTCGCTCTCAAAGAGGAGTCCTGCGGCAAGGCCGGTCAGTATCGACGGACAGGAGACGCCCTGCTCGCGGCACAGTGTCAGCGCGCCCGTGACGCGGTCGTCGGGCCCCAGCTTGCGCTCTGTGTCCCGTCCCACGCGGCTTACGGGATCACCGAGGGCCCCGTTTCCGAAGCGGTGCAGCAGATCGTCCACATGACTTATGAGCGCGTCCCCTGAGAAAGACAAGTACCGGCTGGCCAGCGCGGCCGCGGCTTCCAGCATCGCAGCGCGGCAGACATCCGCCACCTGCGGATCGGCGATCGCGTCGGCGATACTCCGGTGCCCGCGCAGCTGTCCCAGCCATGCGCACAGCGCGTGGCCCATATTATGTATATAGAGCTTGCGGCGTACATACCGGTCGAAGTCTGAGATCGGCCACATACGGCGGAGGACGGGCGCGGGCTCCCGGATCGCGTCGGCGTCCACCGGCAGCCAGTCGTACGGCTCGGCACGCAGCACCGTCGGGTCGTCCCCGGGCCGGGGCGCGGGAACCATGCGCCCGATGCACGCCTCGACGAAGCCTGTCGCCGCAAGCGGTGCGGTGTCCCTGAGTTGCTCGGTCACGCGCTCTCGCAGATAATCGCCCGCGTGACGCATGTTCTCACACACGATGATATTGAGGGGCCGCCCGTCCCGCAGCGCGATTCCCCGCGCCAGCGTCCCGGCGATGTGGGGCAGCGCCCGCACGCCCACGGCGGTCGCCGCGACGTCGGCCTGCGCTACGGCCCGCGCCGCCGCGTCGTCCTGCGCGTGAATGCCCGATACGCCCGTGACCGACAGGGCGACCGTCAGGTCACGCTCCACCAGACGAATCGTGTAGCGACGCCGCTCATTAAGCAGCCCCAGCAGCGTCTGATCTATGTCGATAAACGCGATATCATACCCCGACTGATACAGCAGCTGGCCGATAAACCCGCGTCCGATGTTCCCGGCTCCGAATACGACCGCCTTCAAACCAAAGAATCCTCCCTAAAAGACTTCGCCGACATTACCCGGCCGCTTTCTCTTGCGTACACCCGCCGCCCGCCGCAAAACACATCCCGGACGCGCACGTCGCCGTCGAATACCACGATATCCGCGTAAAGGCCGGGGGAAAGGCTTCCCACCTCGTGCGATATGCCCATGATCCGGGCCGGCGTCGATGTCATCATCCGCACCGCGTCATGAAGCGGTATGCCCGCGAGCGCAATCATAGTCCGGACGAGCCTGTCGGCGGTAGCGACGCTCCCCGCGAAAGCCGACCGGTCGGGCAGCATCGCGACGCCGCCCTCTATGATGGCCGGAAGGCCGTCCTCGAGACTTCCCAGTATCGTCGGGCCGGGCGGCTGCCCGGCGCCCCGCATCGCGTCGGTGACCAGTATGACGCGCTCCGG
>JAAYXU010000309.1 GCA_012515725.1 Clostridiales bacterium
CTGCAGCTTGATTTCTGCACGCCCAACGCGCTCATACAGGAGCAGAGTCTGGGAATACACTACAACCAGGGCTCCGACCTCATGGACTACCTGGCCGACAAATCGGTTTTCCGCTACGAAGGGGGCCATGTCGCCCGTCCGGAAGGCCCGGGGCTTGGCATCACCGTCAACGAAGAAAAGGTGCGGGAAATGGCCCGCGTAGGCCACGACTGGAAGAATCCCGTGTGGCGCACCGCCGACGGGGCAGTGGCGGAGTGGTAGTGGACTGCTTGTGCCTGATCGCGGGGGGCGACGCTGGGCGTCGCCCCCCGATCAAAATGACGTTCCCCCGATGTTCAACTTTCTGCGACAGACCCCGGCAGAATGAAAACAAAGCTATCAACGCGGTGTGAAAAAACAACATTCCGTGTTAAAAAAACACATAATAATTCTTGCCATATCACGTTTTTACAGGTATAATGGTTTCAATCATCCGTCCCATGACGGCTGGTTTCATTCCCGCTACACAGGAGGAAAGAGGGTCAGAGCATGACGAAGGACCGCAGGGAGCAGATCCGTGCGCTCATACGGGAACAGGGAGAGATAACGCTTCATGCGCTCGAAGAGCTCTTTCCCGACGTGTCGACGATGACGCTGCGCAGGGACCTCATACGGCTCGAGGAGGAGGGGATGGTGCGCCGTACCCGCGGGGGCGCGGTATCGATCACGGGCCTTAATATACTCTCCGAGGACGCGTACTCCCAGCGCGTCAAGCAGCGTGTTGGCGCAAAAAGGACTATCGCGCAACGCGCGCTCGATCTGGTGGAGGAAGGCCGCTCGCTGTATCTGGACTCGGGAACGACGATGATGGCATTTGCCCGGGCCATGCCCGACAGGCGGCTGACGGTAATCACGAGCGGGCCGGGCGTAGCGATGGAGTTGGCCGGGAAGCGCGAGATAGAGGTAATACTGACGGGCGGAAGGCTCAGTCACAACACGCTGTCGGTATCCGGGCCCGAGTCTGTGGCCTTTATGGAAAGCGTAAACGTGGACATCGCGTTCATGTCGGCTTCGGGCTATGCGCCGGGCGCCGGTTTTACAGCCGGAAACCGGGAAGAAAGCCAGCTCAAAAGAGAGGTCATAAGCCGTGCCCGCACGCGCGTAATGCTGATGGACTCCTCCAAGGTGGGCCGGGTGCTGCCATATACGTTCGCTGTCATGTCCGACATCAACATATTCGTAAGCGACGACCTGCCCGCGCCGATCCGGCAGCAGGCCGCGGAAAACAGCGTACTCATACTGACTGACGAAAAGGAGTGACGTATTACGTGAAAACACAAGCGGTTCGCATGTACGGAAAAAAGGATCTCCGGCTCGAATCCTTCGAGCTACCCCCCATCACGGAGCGCGAGATACTGGCCGAGGTCATATCCGACAGCCTGTGTATGTCTACCTGGAAGGCGGCCCAGCAGGGAACCGACCACAAGAGGGTACCTGCCGACATCGCTACCCGGCCCGTCATCGTGGGGCATGAGTTCTGCGGGCGCATACTGGAAGTGGGAGCGGCCTGGCGCGACCAGTTCCGGCCCGGACAGAAGTTCGCGATCCAGCCCGCGATCAACTACAAGGGCTCCCTGTACTCGCCCGGCTACTCCTATCCCTATATCGGAGGAAACGCCACCCATATCATCATACCGGCCGAGGTGATGGAGCTGAACTGCCTGCTGCCCTACGACGGTGACGCGTTCTTCTACGGATCGCTTGCCGAACCCATGAGCTGCATCGTAGGCACGTTCCACGCGATGTATCACACGCAAAGCGGCAGATACGATCACTTCATGGGAATCCGTGAAGGCGGGAAGATGGCTCTGCTGGCCGCAGCGGGACCGATGGGACTTGGCGCGGTCGACTATGCGATACACGGGCCGGTGCGGCCTTCGCTGCTCGTGGTGACCGATATCGATGATGCCCGCCTAAAAAGGGCCGCCCAGATCATAACCCCCGAGGAAGCGGCGCGGCAGGGCGTCAGACTCGTTTATCTGAATACCGCCTCAGGCGACGCGGTGGAGACTCTGCGCGGGCTGAGCGGTGGTGAAGGTTATGACGACGTGGTGGTTCTCGCGCCGGTTCGCGCGGTGGTCGAGCAGGCCGACGCGATACTGGGGCGGGACGGCTGCCTGAATTTCTTCGCGGGACCCGGCGATCCCAAATTCTCGGCAAACTTTAATTTCTATAATGTGCATTACGCGTCGACGCATGTGGTGGGCACGTCGGGCGGGAATACCGACGATCTCATCGAATCGCTCGATATGATGGCGGCCGGAAAGCTCAATCCGGCGGGCATGATTACCCACGTGGGCGGTCTCAACGCGGCTGTGGAGACGACGCTGAATCTCCCCACTATTCCCGGCGGGAAAAAGCTCATATACACGCACATCGATCTGCCGCTGACCGCTATCGCGGACTTCGGGAAGATTGACGATCCGCTGATGGCCGAACTGGCGAGTATCACGCGGGAAAACGGCGGACTCTGGTGCGCCCGCGCCGAAGAGTATCTGCTCGAGCACGGCGCAAAAATTCAATAGATCCGCGCGCCCCGGTAGTTAACTGCCGGGGCGTTTTGTTGCGGTTGACCGGGCGAGGGGCAAAGCGGTTAATACTGGGTGCGAACGGACAGCCCGGTAAAAATGAAAAAAATGTCGAAAAATGAGATTGACAGGGGAATATACCGTGTTATACTATGAGCACAAATTAAAGATTACCGTATAAATGCAGGGAATGCAGGGGCAAACCGGCTGAAAGGCCGGGACGCAAAGCCAGGAGTCTGAGGGGCGGGATGCCCTATGATCGTCCGGCCGCCATTTTGGCGGCCGGTGTTGTTTTTGGATCGTAGCGTGAGAGAAATATTAGAAGGGGAGAGATCTAATGAAATCCAGGGCTGCAAAGGCACTCGTTTTTACACTGACGCTTATATTGGTCTGCTCGGGTCTCATTGTTGCTAATCCGGTTTCAGCGAACGCCGATATCCCTATTGATAACGGAACCCGGAACGGAAACATCGCGATTAATAACGGATGGCCGGATTTCAAAACCTTCAAAGGGTTGGACGACACCTATCATTTCTATTCGTTCGGAAATGCGCCCACTACCCCCGGAATTATATATCAGTCGGTATACTTCGACAGCGAATGGCGGATTGTCTCGTCAGGACCCTATACATATTTTTGTACTGTAATGCTGCGTGTGAAGTCCAATGGAGAGTGCAGCGTTCTCAAATGGAACAGCAACTTTGGCGTCTCTTACGTATTTCTCAAAGCGGGAGACGGGTATAACTGGTTTCAGTACAACCCGCCCGCGCTGTGCGGAAGCGGTTTGGGAACGCCGGGCACTAAAAGCCTCAGTCACTTCGCGTTCGCCTACCAGCGGCCCCAGGCCAGCAGTCTGCGAATCAATAAGATCGATGGCAACACCGGAGATTCACTAGCCGGCGCGGAATTCAGCGTATACCGCTTCATTAACCCCGACGCTGATCCCGATCCCGAGAATCTTACGCTTATCGAGAGCGGCCTTACCTCCGACGACAGCGGACAGGTGGTGAAGACCGGCCTTCCCCCCGGCAAATACTATGTGATCGAAACCGCGGCGCCGTCGGGCTACGCGCTCAATACGAACGGACAATGGGCGACGATTGTAGCGAAAGAGACTGTCGAACTCACTTTCGAAAACGAGGCATTGCCAAAGGTCGGCAGTCTGCGCATAAATAAGATCGACGCCGATACCGAGTCTCCGCTCACGGGCGCGGTGTTCAGCGTATACCGCTATATCGATGAGAGCGGCGATCCTGTTTCCGCGAACCTGACGCTGATCGAAAGCGGGCTTACCTCGGACGACAGCGGGCAGATACTGCTCAACGATCTTGAACCCGGCAAATACTATGTGACCGAGACAGCCGCGCCTTCGGGCTACGCGATTGACGCCGC
>JAAYXU010000041.1 GCA_012515725.1 Clostridiales bacterium
TGTCGCTGGCCGTGGGGCCTATGAGCAGATTTCCGTGAACTGTTGGAGTCACGAGCACGCCCTTGCCCAGCGCAGAGGGCGTCTGGAATATAACATGTCGCACCATACTGCCTTCGCTGCGGTCCAGTACCATGTATTCGCCGCGGCGGGGCAGTATCTTGTAGTGGATTCCGCCCGCCATCTCACTGACCGCGTCGGCGTGTACGCCCGCTGCGTTCACGAGGTAGCGGGCGGTTACTCGCTCTCCCGTCGCGCTGACGGCGCGCAGCCCCCCCTCTATGATCTGGATCGATGCGACTTCCCATCCGGTCCGCAGCGCCGCGCCGTTTTCTACCGCGCTCTCCGCGAGAGCCAGCGCCAGTTCATAGGGGCACACGATGCCCGCCGTGGGCGCCCACAGGGCCGCTGTGACGGAGGGATTGAGCGCCGGCTCGCGCTCAAGCGCCTTTCGCCCGTCCAGTATCTGCAGATCCGGCACGCCGCTTTGCTCTCCCTGCTCCCTTAGGCGCGAGAGATGCTCTTCCTGCTTGCGGTCGAATGCCAGAACCAGCGAACCGGTCTTCCTGAACGGCACAGACAAGGCCTCACAAAGCGGTCCCATCATACGGTTCCCCAGTATGTTGAGCCGCGCCATCAGTGTACCCGGTACGCAGTCGTAGCCTGCGTGGACGATCGCGCTATTGGCGCGGGTCGCTCCGGAGGCCACGCTGACGCCCCGCTCCAGTATCGCGACGCTCACCTTATAGCGGGCGAGCTCGCGGGCAATCGCGCATCCCGATACGCCCGCGCCCACGATCAGTACGTCAAAATCCATGAAGCGCTCCCCTTTCAACAGGAAAAACCGCAAACAAACCCTTTAGGTCTGTTTGCGGCTCTCACATCTCGGCCAGTTATTCGGTTAATGTTATGATACCATGTTTTGCGGTTTTCGTCAAACGCTATGAGCGATTAATCTGCTTAAGTTAAACGTTATACATTTCTCTGTCATACCTTTTAGATTGTTTTATCGTGCTATAACGCCCATAATATACGGAAACCATGAGCCTTCGTCCACTTTTGGGAAGGGTATTTAACAAATTATAACGCAGCCTATGTATAGCGTTTTACATGCCCTAGAAATCCTTCTCCCGGAGCCACGCGGCCAGATCGGCGGCCTCCGCCCCCTGCAGACCGGCGATCGCTTCGGAAAGCGACACCGGGCTAAACGGCACGCCCGTGAGAGTTGGCGCGAGGCTGCTGATGAAAGCCTCGTCCATCGCGTCCGACCAACAAGCCGCCGCCTGAACACAGCCGTCTCGAACGGTAAGCGCCAGCGTCACGCCCCCCCAGGTAAAGCGGTTTTCAAGCTCAATATCAAAGCGCGGCGTATGGCCAAATCGCCATTCCCAGCTCGCGTTACGCCCGGTAACGCGCATGAGCTCCTCCGTATCCGCCACGTCCGACTCGGTCAGCAGTTCCAGCGGGCCGCCGTATTCGATATCAAACGCGGTTTTCAGCGCCTGCTTCATTGTATCTACTGTTATCTGTGGATTAAACTCTGTTAGATTCACGACCCGCGCACGTACCGAATCAATTCCCTTGCTTTTGATCTTCTCGCTAGAAACCTGGAGATACCGGCCCATCTTGCTTATGTCCGCTGACAGCAGCAGCGTTCCGTGATGAAACGCGGTTCTCTCGCGGAAGCAAAACGCGTTGCCAGAGAATTTCCCCCCATTCGCCGTCAGATCGTTCCGCCCGGTGAACTCCGCCGGAATAGACAGCGAGCGTACCGCCGACAATACCACTCCCAGCTGTTTGTGCAGTTCGTAATGCCGGCGATCGGTCACAAACGTAAAATTGAGGTTCCCCAGGTCGTGAAATACCGCTCCTCCCCCGCTTAATCGCCGGGCAAGGGTCGCCCCCTCTTCCTCCATCAGGTGAACGCGGCACTCGCGCCATGGATTCTGGTGTCGTCCGACGACTACGGTATTCTGATTCTGCCACAGGTACAGGCACACCGAGTCAGGCGGCAGATCCCGCAGCAACAGCTCCTCCAGTGCGAGATTGCGGTGTGGATCCGTACACTCGGTCTCGATATAGAGTGTTCTCATCTATTTCCTCTCAGGGCTACTCTTCCTGCAGCCACTCCAGCACCCGCTGTATCTTCAGATCCCAGTAATCCCATGTGTGCGCGTATCCCGGGTCCTCCTCGTATGTGACCGGAAGCCCGAGCGACTGCAGCAGCGAAAGATAGCGCAGATTATTGTCGTAGAGCTGATCCTCCGTACCGCAGCACATGAAAAGGCGCGGGCAATTGCCCCGTAATGCCGCAAGCTCAGCCAAGCGCCGCAGATCGTTTGTGCTGTTGGTAAAGGTCTCCGGAGAGCCGAAAATATCCTCCGCCATCCGCACGAAATCCTCCCGGTTCCCTTTTTCCGATACGTTTCGGAAATAGGCGGCCATATCCAGTACGCCCGACAGGCTTGCCGCCGCGCAGAACTGATCGGGGTTATTGAGCGCCAGCTTAAATGCCCCGTATCCGCCCATCGATAAACCTGCGACGAAATGATCCTCCCGGCGGCGGCTCAGCGGGAACATATCATGGAGTATACGCGGCAACTCCGCCGATATATAGGAATAATAGCGGTTGCCGTGTGCCATGTCGGTATAGAAGCTGCGGTCGGCCGAGGGCATTACTACGCACAACCTGAGCCTGCGCACATAGCGCTCGATCGCGGTCATGCGCTGCCAGGTCGTGTGATCGTCGCTCAGCCCGTGCAAAAGCAGGAGCATCGGCCATTGAAATCCCGGCTCACGCTCCTCAGGCAGCAGCACCGTGACGGCGGTCGCCTGCTGCAGCGTGCTCGAGCGGAACCGGATGTCCAGTAAAGCCATATACCATCATCCTTTCGCTAACGTCTGGTGTCATTCCTCCCCTTGAATCCAGCCCCGGGAGCGCTCCACTGCGCGAAGCCATCCTCCATACAGACGGCTGCGATGCTCCGCGTCCATCGCTGGCTGGAAGAAGCGATCCATCGACCACTTCTCGGATATGGACTGCTGATCGGGCCACACGCCGGCGCTAAGCCCGGCCAGATACGCAGCGCCCAGCGCTGTTGTCTCGACGCAGGCCGGACGCTCCACCGGTATGTCCAGTATATCAGCCTGAAACTGCATCATCAGATTGTTGGCCGAAGCGCCTCCGTCGGCCCGCAGTACCTGTATCTCTACATCCGCGTCCCGCGCCATCGCGGTCACGACGTCCCGCGTCTCATACGCGATGGACTCAAGCGCCGCGCGCACGATATGCGCTCGGGATGTGCCGCGGGTCAGGCCTACCAGCGTACCTCGCGCGTACATATCCCACCACGGAGCGCCCAGCCCCGAGAAAGCGGGAACCAGATACACGCCTCCGCTGTCAGGCACTCGCGCTGCCACTTCCTCTGATTCGGCGGAACTGCGGATAAGTCCTAGTTCGTCGCGCAGCCACTGTATCGCCGCTCCGGCTATGAACACCGATCCTTCGAGCGCGTATTCCACCCGTCCGTTAAGCCCCCAGGCGATGGTGGTCAGCAGCCGGTTCTGCGAATGCACACCCCGCGCCCCTGTGTTCATGAGCACGAAGCAGCCCGTTCCGTATGTGCTCTTCACCATACCCGGCTCATAGCACGCCTGCCCGAAGAGCGCTGCCTGCTGATCTCCGGCCACGCCCCTTATTGGTATCGCCCGGCCCAGTATTTCTGGCCGGAGCGCACCGAAATCGCCCGCGTTCTCGCGAACCTCGGGCAGCATCTCCTCCGGTATATCCAGCCACTCGAGTATTTCATCGTCCCATCTGAGTTCGTGTATGTTGTAAAGCATCGTGCGGGAGGCGTTCGTGTAATCGGTCACGTGCAGACCGCCGGTCAGATTCCATATGATCCAGCTGTCGACGGTGCCAAACAAAAGCTCGCCGCGCCGGGCGCGCTCCCTTGCGCCCGGTACGCGGTCGAGTATCCACTTAAGCTTCGTACCGGAAAAATACGCGTCCACGATGAGGCCTGTCTTGCGGCGAATCGGCTCCTCCAGCCCCCGCTCGCGGAGACGTTCGCATTCGGAAGCGGTGCGGCGGCACTGCCAGACGATCGCATTGCACACCGGCTTTCCGGTATCCTTCTCCCAGACGATCGTGGTCTCCCGCTGGTTCGTGATGCCGATAGCGGCTATGCTGTCAAGCGGGGCAATGCCGCTCTTCGCCGTCTCACGCAGTACCGCCAACTGGCTCTCGAGCATCTCCATCGGATCGTGCTCCACCCAGCCGGGCTGCGGATATATCTGTGTGAACTCCCGGCTCCGGAGGGCGTGGAGCGCTCCTGTGCTGTCGAACAGCGCGGCGCGGCTGCTGGTCGTCCCCTGATCCAGCGCGAGTATATAGCGCATATCTCTCCTCCCCTTCCTCACCTTTTATTTCGCTATGCCGATGCCATAATCCTGCCGTCGATGCCCTTAATAAGGCAGAGTGTCGTTTTCCTCGATCGGCGGCAGAGCGACACTATCACAATATAAAATCCAAGCAATTAAATTTTGGTTGACAAGCCATTCATCCGCCTGTATAATAAACGCGCCAATTGAACATCGCGCTGCCAAAGACAGCAGGCGCCTTCGGGCTTAATATGTCCTGCCGAGGTATCGTTCATTTTGAGGGATAACTCCGTGTCTTTGACGTTGCACGGAGTTTTATTGTCGCCACTATGCAAAGAGGAGGTGTAGCAATGTCCGCCAATCGGCAGGCAAAGGAAATCGTCGTATCGGAGATCCAGGAGAAGCTCGAAAAGGCGAAGAGCGCCGTGCTTATCGACTATATCGGCCTGACCGTACAGGAGGTAACAGAGCTCCGCAACCAGTTCCGCGCGGCCGGTATCGAGTACAAGGTGCTCAAGAACACAATGATCAGCCGCGCAGCCGACCTGATCGGCATCAGCGGGCTCGAGAATCTGTCCGGTCCGACCGCCGTGGCCTTTTCCTACACGGATCCCACAGCGGGAGCGAAAATCATTCTCGACTACCAGAAAAAGACCAGGAAGACAAAGATTAAGCTGGGCGTGCTGGGCAAAACGATGATCAGCGCCGAGGGCGTAGTCGATCTGAGCAAGATCCCGTCCAAGGAAGTGCTCATTGCGCAGCTGCTGGGCGTTCTCAACGGACCCGCCAGAGGTTTCGTCACGGTGCTAAGCGGACCGGCCCGCGGCCTCGTTACCGCGCTCAACGCGATCAAGAATCAAAAGGAAAGCGCCTGAACATCAGGTAAAAAATTAGGAGGTTAATGAATCATGGCAGATATAACCAGAGAGCAACTCATTGAGGCCATAAAGGGCATGAACGTACTGGAGCTTTCGGAGCTCGTAAAGGAACTTGAGCAGATCTTCGGCGTGAGCGCCGCTGCGCCCGTCGCCGTCGCTGCCGCCGCGCCCGCAGGAGGAGCGGCCTCCGAGGCTGCCGAGGAAGCGGTCGAGCAGACCGAGTTTGACGTCGTACTGGCCGCCGTGGGCGATCAGAAGATCAAGGTAATAAAGGTCGTGCACGAGCAGACCGGTCTGGGCCTCAAGGAAGCCAAGGCCATCGTGGACAGTGCGCCCAGCAAAGTCAAGCAGGGTCTTTCCAAGGAAGACGCCGAAGAGCTCAAGGCGAA
>JAAYXU010000310.1 GCA_012515725.1 Clostridiales bacterium
GCGCCCGACACCGGCGCGGAAACGATCCAGAAGCTGGAAGCGGGCACGCTCGTCACCGTATGGCAGTATCAGGGAGACTTCGCGCGTGTGTCGGTAGAGGGAACCGAAGAGACGGGCTATGTGCTTCGCAGCTATCTGCTGGAGGGAGCGCAGCCCCCGGAGGAAATACAGGGCGTTGTGCCCGGAAACCTGTACAGGGCACAGGTGAACGAATTCCTCAGCCTGCGCGTAGCCCCCAATACCGGAGCCGAGCGCACAGTCAAACTTACGCCCGGTACGTTGGTAAGGGTGCTGGACGCGGAGAACGGTTTTACCCGTGTGCATGTTCCCGGCAGCGGGGCATACGGCTATGTGATGGCTGATTACCTCATACTTGCCGGGGAAGACGCGGATCCCGGCACGGAGTCTCCACAGACGCTCGGGCTGCACGCCGTAGTGTGCCGGGAGTTCGTAACCCTGCGAAGCAGTGCTAACACTGCGGCCGACGCGATAGCCACGCTGACACCGGGCACGCGGGTCAACGTGTCGGGGCACGACGGGATATTCGCCCGCGTGAAGGTTGCGAAAAGTGGGGAGACCGGGTTTATCCTTACCGAATATCTGACCAGGGTGACGGCAGAGGAAACGAGCGTGCCCGAGGAGCTGTTCACGGTCGTATGCGAGGATTATATCAGCCTTCGCTCGGAGCCGGATACGAGGTCCGACCGTCTCGCCAAGCTCCAGCCGGGAACGCAGGTACGCATACTGGGTCAGGAGGGAGATTTTTCGCGGGTGGCGCTTGCGGATAAAAGCCTGATTGGGTATGTACTGACACGGTTCCTGTCGGGCATAAGCGAGCCTTCCATCGGTACAGGAAACGAAAGGGAGTACTGGGTGCGGTGCAATGAGTTCCTGACGGTGCGCGCAGAGCCGTCGACAAGCGCTGAGGCGCTGGGGCGCCTTCTGCGCGGCAAGCGGGTGCGGATCGAGGAATTCAGTGGTATATTCGCGCGAATTACGCAGTCGGGCGGGAGCCTTGCAGGATATGTGATGGCCGGGTACCTGACGCCTGTCATGGAGGACCGGACGCTGGCGGGGCTGCGGATCGTCAAGCCCGTCGTAGAGTACTCCTACGAGGCGATGATGGAGGATATAAGAGCGCTGGCCGAAGCGTTTCCCGGACTTGTGCGGGTAGAGAGCGCCGGATGGTCGCTGGAGGGAAGAGATATCCCGACGCTTCTCCTGTGCAGCCCCGGCGCGCGGCGTCATGTGCTCATCCACGGTAGCATACACGGACGCGAGCATATGACGAGTCTGCTCATAATGGCGCAGATAGAGTACTGTCTCCGCTTCGGAGACGCGAAGTACGCTGACGCTACACTGGCCGAATGGCTGAGCGGTGTTTGTTTCCATATCATACCGATGGTCAATCCCGACGGCGTGACCATCAGCCAGCGCGCCGAAATGACCGACTCGCTTGGCGCGATCTACGAATTTGACCAAGCGCGCGGCTATTCCGATCTTGCCGCCCGTGATTATCTGAGCATCTGGAAGGCAAACGCGGCCGGCGTCGACATCAACCGGAATTTTCCAGCCGGATGGGAGTCGCTATCGGGCCCGTCTGTCCCGTCCCTGAGCCATTACCGGGGAGAAAAGGCGGGCGATCAGCCTGAGACGAAGGCGCTCATGGACTATACGCTCGCGCATGATTTAGACGCGACGCTCAGCTACCACGCCTCGGGAAGCTGCATTTACTGGCAGTACGGACAGGACGGAGCGGTCAACGCCCGCTCGCGCGATCTGGCGCGGGCACTCCGGGCATGTACAGGGTATTTGCTGTCGGGTGCCGCCGGGCTGGACGCGGGCGGGTACAAGGACTGGGCGATGGAAACGCTGGGTATCCCGTCGGTAACGATCGAAATCGGGGGACGGGGCTGCCCGCTGCCCTTGGATGAGTTCGCTACGATCTGGGAGCGCAACCGGGACGTGCTCGCCGCCGCGGCTCGGTGGGTTAAGGCGGGGGAGTAAGTCCGCGGCCACCCAAGCAAGTGCAACAAAACGGCGGGAGATCATCCCGCCGTTATATGATTAACGAACGTATTACAGGTGCAGCAGCGACCGCCCGGTCATCTCGGGTGGCTGCGGTATCCCCATTAGCTCGAGGAACGTAGGCGCGACGTCGGCCAGCCGTCCGTCGCCGCGAAGCGTCTTGCCGATATGACGATCATCGACCACTATAAGGGGAACCGGGTTCTCGATAGTGTGAGCGGTGTAGGGGGCCTCTGCCTCCTCGTCCCACATTTTCTCGGCGTTACCGTGGTCTGCGGTGATGATGAGCTGCCCACCGGCGCGGCGCGTCGCCTCGACTGCACGGCCCACGCATGCGTCCACCGTCTCGACCGCGGCGACCGCGGCGTCCATTACTCCCGTATGGCCAACCATGTCGCAGTTTGCGTAGTTGATAAAAATGGCGTCGTACTTTCCCGACTCTATCCGTTCAATGGCGGCGTCGGTCACCTCGCGGGCGCTCATATCGGGCTTGAGATCGAAGGTCTCGATTTTCGGAGAGTCGATCAGTATTCGATCCTCGCCCGGATAAGGCTTCTCGATCCCGCCGTTGAAGAAATAGGTTACATGGGCGTATTTTTGCGTCTCGGCGATATGAAACTGCGTCTTGCCTAGCTTTGAGAGGTACTCGCCCAGAGTATTCTTCGATTCCTGGGGCCCGAACGCCACATGAACGCTATCAAAAGTGGCGTCATATGTGGTCATGGTCGCGAAATACAGCGGGAAATACCCTTTTTTTCGCTCAAACTCATCAAACGCGGGATCGATGTAGCTGCGGGTCAACTGCCGCGCCCGATCAGGGCGGAAATTAAAGAAGATAACCGCGTCGTTTTCGCCGATTGTTCCCGTGGGACGGCCATCCTTCAGTATGACGGTGGGACGCACGAATTCATCGGTTTCGCCATTTGCGTAAGACTGCTCCATCGCCTCCGCCGCGGATGTGGCGGTAACGCCCTGCCCCAGAGTCAGTGCGTCGTAGGCGATCGCTACGCGCTCCCACATGTTGTCGCGGTCCATCGCGTAGAAACGGCCGGAAACCGTAGCGATCCGACCGGCGCTCAGTTCCAAGAGGGAGCGCTCCAGCGTTTCGATGTACGCTTTTCCGCTCGATGGCGGCACGTCGCGGCCATCCATGAAGCAGTGGATGAAGATCCGACTGATCCCTGCGTCTCGCCCCATACGTACCAGCGCCAGCAGATGGTCGATATGCGAATGCACGCCGCCGTTGGATACGAGTCCCATAAGGTGCAACGCCGTACCGTGCCCCCTGGCGTGATCCATCGCGCCGGTCAGGGCAGGATTGCTGAAAAAGTCTCCGTCCAGTATGGATTTAGACACTCGGGTCAGGGGCTGGTATACGATCCGGCCCGCGCCCAGATTCAGATGACCGACCTCGCTGTTTCCCATTTGTCCGTCGGGAAGGCCCACGTCCATTCCCTGGCAGCGGAGAGGCGTGGTCGGGTATTCCGCCATGAGCCGATCCAGATTGGGCTTTCGCGCCGTCGCGACGGCGTTTGTGTCAGATGGCTCGGCCAGACCGAAGCCGTCCATTACGATGAGTACTGTCGGTCGCTTGCGCATTATGCGTTCCTTTCGGCCTGGTAGTGAACGATCGCGGCGAAGTCGTCGGCATTAAGGCTCGCGCCTCCGACCAGTCCGCCGTCAATTTCGGGCTGCGCCATGAGTTCGGCGGCGTTGCCGGGCTTCATGGAGCCACCGTATTGTATGCGGATCATATCCGCGGCGTCCCCCCAGGTCTTGCGTACCTGGCCGCGTATGATACCTATGACGGTGTTCGCGTCGGCGGCAGTCGCGGTCATGCCCGTACCGATGGCCCATATGGGCTCGTAGGCGATTACAAGGCTGCCGACCTGCGCGGGAGAGAGCCCGGCCAGTGCCGCGCGGGTCTGGTAGCTGACCAGCTCGGCCGTCACGCCGTCCTCCCGCTGCGCCAGCGTCTCGCCCACGCATACGATCGGGATGAGGCCGCAAGAGAGCGCGGCCCTGACCTTACGGTTGATAAACGCGTCGGTTTCCCCAAAATACTCGCGCCGCTCGGAATGGCCCAGTATCACATACCGGACGCCCATTTCAGCCAGGAAGTCCGGGGCTACCTCGCCCGTAAAAGCGCCGCTCTTTTCGATGTGGCAGTTCTGCGCACCTACGGCGATGGGCGTACCCCGGGTCAGGCTCAGAGTTTCGGACAGCGACACGAACGGGGGACAGACCACCACGTCGCAGGCGGTTTCATGAAGTAGTGGGATGAGCTGCGCGAGCAGTGTGGCTGCCTGAGCGGGAGCGTGGTTCATTTTCCAGTTCCCCGCGATGATAGGTTTTCTCATGGATGTTGCCTCCTGTAAACGATCCGGCGCTACCGAGCGCCGGATTTGATTCGTATGCAATATTGTAGCGGGAGCCGTTTATTTATCGTTGAGAGCGGCCACGCCGGGAAGCTCTATGCCCTCCAGGAACTCTAGCGAAGCGCCGCCGCCGGTCGATATATGGGTCATCCGATCGGCAAGTCCCATCTGCTCTATGGCCGCCGCGGAGTCTCCGCCGCCGATGATCGTAGTGCCGTCGATCCCTGCCATCGCCTGGGCGACCGCACGGGTACCCTGCGCGTAATTCGGAAACTCAAAGACGCCCATCGGCCCGTTCCATACGACGGTTTTAGCCTTGGCGATCTCGTCGGTAAACAGCTTCTGCGTCTTGGGGCCGATATCCATGCCTTCCCATCCGGCTGGTATCTCGGTGCTGTGCACGGTGATGCGCAGCGCGTCGTTGGAAAACTCCTGCGTAGCCTCGTTGTCTACCGGAAGAATCAGCCGGACGCCCTTGCTCTTGGCCAGCGCGAGCATTTCCCGGCAGAAATCGACGCGGTCGGCGTCCAAGAGCGAATTGCCGATCTCGCCGCCCAGCGCCTTCTGGAACGTGTAGCTCATTCCGCCGCCAATGAGCAGTACGTCCACCTTGTCGAGCAGGTTGCGAATGACGCCCAGCTTATCCTTTATTTTCGCGCCGCCCAGTATTGCGACAAACGGACGCTCGGGATCGGCCAGCGCTTTGCCCATGACGGTGAGCTCCTTTTCGATGAGCAGACCGGCCACGGCGGGAAGATATTCGGCGACTCCGGCGGTGGAAGCGTGGGCGCGGTGAGCCGAGCCGAACGCGTCGTTGAC
>JAAYXU010000311.1 GCA_012515725.1 Clostridiales bacterium
CGGCAGGCGGTGCTACTGGCCGAGAAACTCGGTATCGACCGAATCGTGACCTTCTCGGGCTGCCCCGGCGGCTCGCCCGCCGATAAGACCCCGAACTGGGTAACCTGTCCGTGGCCTGACGACTTCACCCGGATACTCGACTACCAGTGGAACGAAGTGCTCATCCCCTACTGGAAAAAGACAGTAGCGTTCGCGAAGGACCACGGCGTCGGCCGCATCGCACTTGAGATGCATCCGGGCTTCTGCGTGTACAGCCCCGAGACGCTCGTGCGGCTGCGCGACGCCGTCGGGCCGGTTATCGGCGCGAACTTCGATCCCAGCCATCTTTTCTGGCAGGGCATCGATCCGGTCGCGGCGATCCGGTACCTTGGCGAAGCCATTTATTTCTTCCACGCCAAGGACACCCGCGTAGACGCGCTCAACACGGCACGCACGGGCGTGCTGGACACGAAGCACTACGGCGACGAGATACACCGCTCGTGGATATTCCGCACGGTGGGGTACGGCCACGACGAGGCGGTATGGCGCGACATCGTCAGCAATCTGCGTATGGCGGGGTACGACGACGTGATGAGCATCGAGCACGAGGATAGCCTCATGTCCCCGAACGAGGGTCTCCAGAAAGCCATCCGCTTCCTTCGCGGGATCATGGTGTTCGAGCAAAGCGGCGGCATGTACTGGGCGTGACGCGCGCATCACAGGCGCACCCTATAAAGCCCTCCTTTTGCGGGAGGGCTTTATCCCTGCGTTCAATCCACTTAGAGGAAAAAATCGGATTAAAATTGTTTACAGCCCGAATGGCTTATGCTATAATATGCTTTAGCTTAATGGCGGCCGCAGGCTCGGTCCGGCGACTCTCCGACGCCCCGCTGGGCTTACGGCGAATGGATTATAGGAGGAAAACAAAATGGACAAAAGTATTAAGGACGAGATCATCGCGCAGTATCGCCGCAATGAAAAGGACACCGGGTCGCCCGAGGTGCAAATCGCGCTGCTGACGTACCGCATCAATCACTTGAACTAGCATCTCAAGATCAATACGAAAGACCATCACTCCCGCCGCGGTCTCCTTATGATGGTTGGACAGCGCAGGGGTCTACTCAATTATCTCAAGGAGAAGGACATCGAGAGGTACCGCGCTCTGGTAGCAAGCCTGAATCTGAGAAAATGAACAACACCACAATGAAGCGGGGTAAACCCGCTTTATTGTTTATTGTCCGGCGCAGGATACAATAATAATGGATATAAGAAAAATGAAGGGAGCATATTATGTTCAAACAATTCGAAATGGAGCTGGCCGGCCGCAAGCTTATTGTGGAAACCGGCAAACTGGCTGAGCAGGCCAGCGGTTCCTGTCTGGTGCGATGCGGCGAAACTGCCGTGCTTGTGTGCGCCACAGCCTCCAAGGAGCCCCGGGAGGGAATGGACTTCTTTCCCCTCACCGTGGACTTTGAGGCCAAGCTATACTCGGTGGGAAAGATTCCCGGCGGCTTCATCAAGCGGGAAGGCCGTCCTCCCGAGAAATCGGTCCTGACATCACGCCTTATGGACAGGCCTATACGGCCGCTTTTCCCAAAGGGTTTCCGCAACGACGTGCAGATCATCGCGAACGTGCTATCCGTGGACACCGAGAATCCCCCGGATGTATACGGAATGATCGGCTCGTCGATCGCGCTGTCGATATCCGACATCCCCTTTATGGGCCCTACCGGAGCGGTGGTCGTGGGGCTTATCGACGGGCAGTATGTGATAAATCCCTCTGCCTCCGACATGGAGCGCAGCAGACTGGACCTGACGGTATCAGGAACCCGCGACGCGGTAATGATGGTCGAGGCTGGCGCTACGGAAGTGACAGAGGCCGAGATGCTCGAGGCGATACTGCGGGGGCATGACGAGATCAAGCGCATCGTCGCGTTCCAGAACGAGATCGTCGCCGCGGTCGGCGTGCCCAAGAAGGAATACCCGCTTTCTCTCCCCAGCGAGGAGATCGAGGCGGCCGTCCGGGAATACGCGTACGACCGCGTAGTATGGAGCCTTGATACGTTCGATAGAACAGAGCGCCAGCAACGCCAGGATCAGGTGAGCGGCGAGGTCATAGAGCATCTGATCGAGCGGTTCCCCGAGGGAAAG
>JAAYXU010000312.1 GCA_012515725.1 Clostridiales bacterium
CTTGTGGCGCTATCATAACCCGTAGCGAGAGCCTGAATCCGGTATTTGCCGATTTAGGAATTAGGCAAAAATACGGAGCCAGCACTACCTGGATGGGTAAATTGCTCCCCAAGATTAACGCTCATCGTCATGGAGGATGTCCATTACTAGTTATTGGTATTACACCCTCCTCAATTATTGACTTATAGGAGTTTAATATGCCAGCCTGTGATACGAACTATCATAATGAATATGACCTGATCTCTTTCTGCGGTAATACTCGGTTTAGGACAATTCTAGCCGATCCGCCGTGGCAATTCCAGAACCGCACCGGTAAGATGGCACCGGAACACAAGCGGCTAAATCGATATACAACAATGAAGCTTGATGAAATACAAGCCTTACCCGTAAGCAGCATAGCCGATGAGACATGTCATCTATATCTCTGGGTTCCGAATGCATTGCTACCTGAAGGCCTTTCAGTTATGAAAGCATGGGGTTTTGAGTATAAGACCAACATCGTTTGGGAGAAGGTCCGAAAAGATGGGCAACCTGATGGCCGAGGCGTCGGTTTCTATTTTCGTAATGTTACGGAGCTTCTTCTCTTTGGAATACGCGGAACAAATGCTCGTACACTAGCTCCTGCACGAAGTCAGGTCAACCTTATCCGTACGCAGAAGAGAGAGCATTCCCGTAAACCCGATGAAATATTCGATATAATACAAAATTGCAGCGAAGGTCCCTATCTGGAGTTGTTCGCTAGAGGTACTCGCTCCGGCTGGGTTCTCTGGGGTAATCAGGCAAACGAAGAGTATGTACCTGATTGGCCAACATATGCTAATGCGAGTAATGGTAAAAACAAATAAGTCTGCGCAAACGGAGGGTAATCCGCCGCAGCACACCCCGGTTGTGCGTCCGCGCATAATCTGGTACAATCAGACGCAAAACGAGCGAAGGAGTGCATGGGATGCGCGACCTCATACCGATGAAAACCCCGCTGGTCGAGATGGACGGGGACGAGATGACCCGCATAATGTGGGGGATGCTCAAGGAGCGGCTGCTGCTGCCCTATATTGACCTGAAAACCGAGTACTACGACCTGGGCCTCCGGAACCGGGACGAAACCGACGATCAGGTGACGGTGGACGCGGCCATGGCCATCCGCAGGTACGGCGTGGGCGTCAAGTGCGCGACCATCACCCCGAACGCCCAGCGCGTCGAGGAATATGGCCTTAAAAAGATGTGGAAAAGCCCGAACGCGACCATACGGGCTATACTGGACGGCACAGTGTTCCGCGCGCCCATCATGGTAAGCAATATCCGCCCACTTATAGAGCGCTGGTCGCGGCCTATCACGATCGCCCGCCATGCCTACGGCGACATATATGCGAATACCGAGACGCGCGCCGCAAAGGGCGACCGCGCCGAGCTTGTCATTACCCACGCCGACGGGACGCAGACCCGCCGTGAGATTATGGACTTCAGCGCCGGAGACGGCATCGTGATGGGAATGCACAATACCGACGCGTCCATCACGAGCTTTGCGCATACGTGTTTCCGGTACGCGCTGGAGGCGCGGCAGGATCTCTGGTTCGGCGCTAAGGACACGATTTCCAAGGTATACGATCACCGCTTCAAGGATGTATTCGGCGACATATACGAGGCAGAGTACCGCGACCGGTTTTCGCAGGCGGGCATCAACTACTACTATATGCTCATCGACGACGCCGTGGCCCGGGTCATGCGCAGCGACGGCGGGTTCGTATGGGCATGCAGGAACTACGACGGCGACGTGATGAGCGACATGCTGGCCACGGTATACGGAAGTCTGGCTATGATGACATCGGTGCTGGTTTCGCCCGACGGCTGCTATGAGTACGAGGCGTCCCACGGCACGGTGACGCGGCACTATTACCGGCACCTCAAGGGGGAGCAGACATCCACGAACGCAGTGGCGACGCTTTTTGCCTGGACGGGCGCGCTGGGCCGTCGCGGGCAGATAGACGGCATACCCGCGCTTTCGCAGTTCGCCGCGCGGCTGGAGCGGGCCGCGCTCGATACGATCGAGGACGGCGTGATGACCGGCGACCTGGCCCGACTGTCTGCGATGACTACCCGGATCGTGAATACGTCGGAGTTCATCGACGCGATCGCGTCGAGACTGCAGTCCTGAACGACGCGAAAACCGGCTCGAAGGACGGGGCGCTTGCTCCCGTCTTTTTTGTTCGCCTGCGCCGACGCACAAACCCGTACTTACAAATACGCGCCGCTCATATATTGTATAAAAAAGCAAAGGAGCCCCGTCGTGGCGCACCGATTGAAGAAAACCGTTGCGGAAGCCTTCGAGCTGCCGATGGACGTCATGATGGACATGCCGCTCATCCATATGACCGGCACGCTGATGGTCACGGTGGAAAACCACCGCGGCATCGTCGAATATACCGACCGGAAGATACGCATCGACAGCGCGGCGGGACCTATCCAGATCACCGGCGTTCATATGACGATCGCGGCGATCGAGCGGGAGCAGATCGTCATAAGGGGTAGCATCAGCGGGATCCAAATGGACGGCGGAAGGTGAACGCATGCTATTTAAGATATGGAAATTCCTGATCGGGTATGTTAGAATGGGCATAGAGGGCCTGTCGCTGGGTAAACTCATCCGGCAAGCCCTGTCGGAAGGGATCGTAATCCGCTCCCTGAAGCGGCACAGCCATACCCGTATGGAGATGGAATTGACCGCGCGGGAGTACCGGCGTTTCCTCGCGATTTCGAAGGAGCATCCGGTTTCGGTGCGGCCGCTCGAATGCCGCGGGTTCCCCTTCCTCCTCCGGCGGGCGGTGGGAAGACTCGGGCTGCTAGTGGGCCTTCTGGCGCTCATCGGGGTATTGTCAGCTCTGTCGCAGTTCATACTGGTTGTAGACATCATCGGTATGGACGACGGCGCGCTTGTCCTGGAGCTGCGGGACACGCTGGCCGAGCAGGGCATTTATCCGGGCGCCTACAAGAAGGGCGTTGACGTCGACGCCGCCGAAAAAGCGGCGCTGCGCCGAACGGACGCGCTCAGCCATGTGGGGATCCGCATAAGAGGTATGCGGGTCACGGTCGAGGCCATACCCAAGGTGCCGGTTCCCGATATGGTCGATCGCAACGCTCCCTGCCATCTGGTCGCCCGCGTGGACGCCGTCGTGTCGTCGATACATGTGATGGACGGGCGGGCGGTGGTGGAGACCGGGGATACCGTGACCGCCGGGCAGATGCTGGTA
>JAAYXU010000313.1 GCA_012515725.1 Clostridiales bacterium
GACTTAATGATAGAAAGCGGCCACGACACGCCAAAGCTGACCACCATCAGGGTTTCCAGAATCTCTCTCATAATTAACCTCTCCTACGCGTTAAGTTTTATCCATTGTAACGCAGCTGAGAATGGTTGTCCAACGGTAAGTCATTAATAAGAAAAGGGCGACTGGGTCGGGCCTTTCGGGCGTCCGGCAGCGTTAGTCGCAGTCGCAGGTGAGCCCCTGAGCGATCGCGCTTAATGAGGGCTTGACGACGCGCAGGTGCTCGAAATCACCTTCAAAATCCTTACCCCTGACGGTCATTCTGTATTCACAGCAGCCGGGGCAGGCTCTGTCGCAGAAGGTAACGGTGAAGGGTTCGCTCAGTTCGACTTCCAGTTCATCGATACATCCGCCTTCGACGTCGTACTCCTTGAGCAGCTTCCACGACTGGACGATCTGCTTGTCGCCGCCGCATATCCTTTCGAGCTCAAAGAGGAGATTGACCTCCACCTCGTGCTCATCGCCGCTTTCGTCCTCGGCCTCAAACTGCACAAGGCTGGAGAACTCGATCTTTACGATGGGCTTGCACAGGCGGCTGGTATCCACTATGACGCTGTCCAGTACAAACTTCTGGTCGCACTCGACTTCGCCGTCGTCGATTTCAAATATCGCGTCCTGGGGATTATGGCCGCACTCGAGGAATATCTTGTCCTTCTGCTTCTTTCCGGAATCGTAACCGTACTCTTTCTCCTTCCGGTTGGAGCAGTCCCGATCGCTGTCGTGCCTCTCTACATAATAGTAATTCCCGGTCTTCTTATTATCCATATTGGACACTCCAATTTATTACAATATATGAGATTGTCCATCTCGCTATATTAGTATGCCGTGCCCGCAGGAAACGTACTTATGCCGGACAGCATGAAAAGTCCCCCCGGGCGGGGGGACTTTTCATGTGATGGCTAGTAAAGCGGCTGGATCCAGGACGCGAACCAGTCTACGATCATGCTAGTCATGCTAGCGGCCAGGGCGATGGCTATGATAAAAACAACGATCATAATTCCAAGCGATATGGCCATGAGAAGAAGTATTGCCCGCGCGTAGTTCCTGCGGTTCAGGTTGACGTCCGAGCCGAATGCCCATACGAAAAGCAGAACGATGTTGGCGATCGGTATTGCCATGAGCAGGAACATGCCGATATACTGGCCTGTCCGCAGCGGTTCGCTCAGATAGTCGCGCTGAGGTGGAGGCGCGCCATATCCCTGCGCGGGCGGAGGCTGTATGGGAAGCGACTGGGCGGGCGGCGCGTAGGCTGTTGATCCATACTGGGGCGGAGGAGCGCTGTCCTCGGCGGGAGGCGGCGGGGCGGGGGAGGCCTGGACACGGGTTCCGCACGAGGGGCAGAACAGCATGTCGGCAGGCAGCTCTTTTCCGCAGTTTTCGCAAAACATGATCAAATCCTCCTTTTTCTGGGCGTACCCGGTTTCCGCGCAGCGGCGGGCGGGTGTGATGAATATATATATTACCGCCGCTGAACGCTTAGATCTTCCCGACCATTATATCCCAAAGCACGGCGCGTGCCAATAGAAACATTAATGAGTATGGATATTTGGTGATAAAAAAACGGCCCCTATCGGGCCGTTGTTGTCAGGACGCTACTGCTCCATCTGCTTGCCTATGAAGCTGGCCGCCGTCTGACAAACCTTCATTTCGGTTTCGGCCATCGTCGCCTCGGCTTCTTTATCGATCAGTATGACCGAACCGATCGGCTCTCCCTCCGCCACGATGGGCACGATGGTCTGACAGGTGTATTCGTTTCCGTTTTCATCGTCGGTCGTGATGGGAATGGGCTGGCCGCTGTTCCGGCTGCCGATCTGCAATCCGCGGCGGTCGCTCATCACGCTCTCAATCTGGGTGCTGATCGGCCGGTCCATGAAATCCTTGCGGGATCCGCCGGCCACGGCGATGATCGCGTCGCGGTCGGATATGCAGGCGACGTGTCCAACGGTCCGGTGCAAGCTTTCGGCGAACTGGCGCGCAAATTCGCCCATTTCCCCGATCGGGGAATATTTCTTGAGGATTACCTCGCCGTCGCGGTCGGTGAATATTTCCAGGGGGTCGCCCTCCCTTATCCGCAGAGTCCTCCGGATTTCCTTTGGAATAACAACCCGGCCCAGCTCATCTATTCTTCGGACGATTCCTGTAGCTTTCATAACCGATTTCTCTCCTTTGCTGTTTTCTTCTCCTATTGGTGTCAGGCGCTTTTAGTTTCTGTAATCGCAATACTTTTATTCAATTGCGCGAATGGGCGCCTTTATCAGGAATCGCATATTCCCGGCAATATCGGCTTATTCTGTGAAAGGTATTTGTTTCCTCCGATTGTACGGGCATATTCCGGTTTGATGATCGACGAATATTCGTATAAAGACCGTCGTCTTTTTGATAGGAAATACGCGGACAGGCAGAGGTAAAAAAAAACCGCCCATGGCGCGGGCGGCGGCTGTATCGGTGCGGTGCGATATATGTATTACAGACAGCAGATATTGTTCTAAAATGCGATACGGTATCAGCGCGCTCTCCGGGCTGCTTCCATGAAGGCCTTCACGCGGTCTGTATCCACGAAGTTGTCGAACAGCCCGTCCTTTTTAAACGTCGTGCCCACCACCGCGCCGTCGGCGACCGAGAGCACCTTTTCGATATTGCTCACCCTGCAGCCCGTATTTGCGAATACGGCGACGGTGGGAATGGCGTTCTTCACCCTCTCAAGCACCTGCTGGTCGGTGGACGACCCCGCGGTGATACCCGAGACGCACAGGGCATCGGGCCGGTTGTTGAAAACCGTGGTCTTCGCGATCTCGACCACGTCCCGGTCCGCCAGGTATTTCGCCGCTTCGGGAACGATGTTGTACATGAGCTTCAGGTTGTTGAGCCCCAGCCGCGTCCTGTGTCGCGCGA
>JAAYXU010000314.1 GCA_012515725.1 Clostridiales bacterium
AAACCTTCAGAATTATGATCAAGCAGCGACTGCAGTAAATCCCGCGCGTTTTGGCTTTGCGGGAGCATATAGCCGGCTTCGCGAATGATATCCTCCGCCATTACGCGGTTGGATTTTTCTATTGCTTTCGCCAGCTTGCCGGACAACCCGGCGGCAGTATTCTCCTGCTCCGACTTGCTGCGCAAAAGAGTATTCAACATATGGACAACTGACTCTGTCTTGGGCTGCTGCGGGGGATACTCTGCCGGCACCATCGAGATCGCGCCCGACGGACAGGCATCGGCACAATCTCCGCAGCCGGTGCATTTCGTGACATCGATAACGCTGTTCTCTGTGTCTGTGGCGCCTGTAGGGCACACATAGAGGCACAGACAGTCTTTGGTGCATAAACGTATGTTTCTAACTGCATACTTCCTGGTCATTCTCATTGCCTCCCCTCAATCTTTTCAAATTTCCAGTTTGGCACCTTGCATACCGGACAGATATCGGGCAGATTATCCCCTATGTATACAAAGCCACAGATCGTGCAAACATAAACGCCTGTATTTTCGAGCATCGCGTCGCCCTCTTTCTGGTACCGGGTCAAAAGCGACTTCAGGATACGGGTGACCTTCTCGCTCCATACAAGCGCGCGGAGCGCTCCGCGGTCCTTCGCATCGGCTGCTGCGGCGTTTGCATTCGGAAAACCTTCCGCAAGGTCTTTTTCTATGAATGCCATAAGTTTGTCAAAGCTCGGATCTTCGGCGGGCGCGGTTGCCTTCCTGAAATACTCCGCCAGGTCTTTAAAGTGAGCGGCTTCCTCGGGCTTATACTGCTTTTCACATCCGCGCGCGAGGTTTGTACACAGTGCGCTGATCTCCAGTAGAGACATCTCCTCCATGTCCGGGGATGCCTCCGCTACAGGTACCGATTTCCTATCCTCAGGGGCGGACGCGTCCTGTAACTGGAACTCGGTTTTCGCGGCACCGCACATTGGGCAGGTCCAATCCTCTGGTAAATCCGCCAATGCTGTCCCCGGCGCGATGCCTGCTTCCGGAATCCCCATCGCTTCGTCGTAGATGAAGCCGCAGACAGAGCACACATATTTCGCCATTCCGTTGCCTCCTTCAATCGTTTTCGTTGCTATTCGAAAGGCATCCTGAACAGATACCTTTAAAATATACGTTTTTATCATTGATTCGGAATTGGTCCAGCTCCACCGGAACCAGAGAATCGATATCGATATGAAAATCAAATATCGTACCGCAGGATCCGCATTTGAAATGACCGTGGTTTCGCACGTCGATATCGTACCTGGTTTCATTATCCTCTATCGTGATGACCCTCACCAGACCCGACTCCACCAGAATCCGCAGAGTATTATATACGGTCGTTTTTGATAGCGTCGGTATCTCCCTTTGCAGGCTGGTGAAAATCCGCTCTACGGTCGGATGGCAGCGATTCTGGGTAAGATACTCCAGCACCTTCAGCCTGTGGTACGACAGGCTGATGTTCCTTTTCTTTAGCTCCTGCTTTATCTCTTCAAACGAAGGGTTCATTGGCTTAACGCCCTCTTGATAAATATTATTATCTTATAATCAATACTATATTGTAACCTTTACAGCCCTGATTATACTTCATCAGAATGTAAAATGCAATACCAAATCATAAAATTGCAGCTTTATTAGAGCAGCGGCAGGAACAAGCCCCTGCCCAAAAATGCTGGGATTTAATACGAGGCCGACAAAATCATAACATTGGATAATAATAAAAGGCAGGAGCAAGCTCCTGCCCTGCAACTGATGAACATATATGACCTAGAAACGGTATCCCCGCCCGCTACCGTCCGGCCTCATCCCGCGGGCAGCGTGACCCGGTAGGTGATCGGTATCGAGCGCCCCATCTGGTTGTAGAGGACCATAATGATCACGCTGTCCTCTGCGCTGTCAGGGTAGAGCGCGCCCGTCACGGCATCCATGAGGTACAGACTCTGTCCAGTCGCGGTATCGTAGCAATAGAGCCCCAGCGGGTACGCTTCCTCCAGCTGCGACGCGTCACGGTGCAGCGTGTAGTACAGCCGCTTCCCATTCAGGCTCCATGCGCAGTCCACGACGACTCCCTGATTCTCCGCTATCGTTTGGGCAGTGCCGTCTGCCTCCACGACCTGCAGGCAGTAGCCCTGCGCCCCGGTCTCCTCGTCGGTGACGATGCCGGTGACCGCCATGCGCTGTCCGTCGGGCGACATGGTCAGGCTGAATCCGGACGCGATCTGCGCTCTCTCCCCGGTATTGATGTCGTAGGAATAGATGCTGCCGCCGATTGTATCTGGGCTGTTCTGCGTAAAGAACAACCTGTCTGCGCCCATACCGATTTCTCCCTCGGTAAAGGCCTCCTCCTCCATCGCGTAGACCGTAGCGGCGTTCTCTCCCGCGCTCAGGTCGTAGCACATGATCTGCATCCCTTCCGCGCCGCCCGCGATCGCATAGAGCCGCGGCATCCGCTCGTCCCAAACGAAGTCGGCGGTATCCTCTCCGAAATCCTCCTCAGCTGCGATCGATACCCGCCCGGTCTGCGTATCGATGATCTCAAGCATCCGCGCCGAATCGGTCTGCTCGATGAACGCGAGATAGCGCCCGTCGGCCGAGTATCCGGCGTCGGTAATCGAAGTGAAATCGTACTCGACAAGCGGCATCGGCGTACCGCCCGACGTGCTCCCTGTCCAGATCTGCTCGTTGTAGTACACCTCGTCCTGCTGGCTACTGCTCAGGAAAAAGGGACGTATGAACGCGTATGTCGTACCGTCGGGGTGCCAGCACAGGAAGCGTCCGTTTTCTATAAACGAGGGGAACGTGCGCTCCTGTTCGTCCACGCGGCCTATCGGCGTATTGGCGAGGGCCGACAGCTCAGTGCTCTGGTCAAAGGCCGGAAGCTGGTTGCTTCGCAGTTGCAACAGCACGGGCGTTTTTCCTGGAAGCCGCGTCTCAAACATCGTCTGGTTTTCCTCGACAAACGCCTGCGCCTCCTCCTCGGCGGTAAAGGGGCGGGAAATGAGCATCTTGTTGGTCAGGTCGTCGCACAGGCTTGGCGCCATATCGAAGTCTGCCGGGAGCCTTCCCTCGATAAATTCCTGAAACCCGTCCACGGTCACGTACCAGCTCACCGTCTCCTCCTCGGAAAGCGGGCGCAGATGGATGAAAAGCTGGTGGTTGACCGACTGGATCCGGTAAGCGTACTGATCCCGGGTGTTAAAATATATACGGGTTGTTTCGGTACCCACCGGCGTCTGCTTGAAGATGCCCTGTATGAGCGTATTATTTATCTCGTTTTCGTATATCCGATAGTCCCAGAATGCCAGCCCCGTGATCTCCAGCACCAGCCTGTCCACGCCCGGCAGATACCGGGTCTCGTACAGCGGAACCCCCGGCGCAGGCTTCTCCTCCATGCCCATCTGGGCGCTGCCCTCCATGAACGTGAGCATGACGAGTAGATCCTCTCCGTCCCGGACGACCTCGATGTCCCGGAGGTTGAGGCGGCTAATATCGGCGCCGCCGCGCAGCGACTGCTCGGGCGCGTAGTATCCCGATACGATGGAGGCGGGTTTGCCGTCGGACTCTGCGTCGATGGGCTTGGCCTCCCGGCTGCACGCGGCCAGCGGTATGAGCGCGAGCAGTACGCAAAGGACCAGCGATATTCTTTTGGGTGCCGCTATACGCGGTTTCATCGGTTCACCCCATTCTTTCATAAAGCTTGCGCGCGTGCTCCTCAAACCGCGTGACCGTATCGGCAAGGCCGCCCGCCGTCAGCTTCCCGTCCTGGGCCAGCACGCGCCCGTCCACCATCGTCAGGCGGACGTTGCCCCGTCCGGCGGCGTATACGAGATGGTTCTCCAGCTCGCGCAGCGGATGAAACACCGTGGCTGCGGTGTCCACCACGATTAGATCGGCCTTCTTGCCCGGCTCGAGGCTGCCGATCTCCCGCTCCAGT
>JAAYXU010000315.1 GCA_012515725.1 Clostridiales bacterium
CATGCGCCCCGGCGGCCGGGGCAAGTACCGCTACCGGGCCGAGGAGCGCGGGCCTGCCGAGGAATTCCTGCGGCAAAGCCTCGCTGAGCTGCTGCCCGCGTCCCCGATCGCCTATATCTGCTGACGGCGGTTACGCGCCGTGCGCAGCAAGCGCCGCCAGTATCGCCTCCAGCGTTTCCTTCGCGTCCCCGGTCAGCGTGAGCGCCCGGGGATCGCTGTACAGCGGGTTTTCGACACCCGCGTATCCGGGCTTCGTGTCGTAGTTGCACAGTATGACGCGGCGCGCGCGCGCCGCGTCCAGCACCGGCATACCGTATATCGGCGTGTCGCGGGCGGTGTTCGCGGCGGGGTTTATTACGTCGTTTGCGCCCACGATGAGCGCGACGTCGCACTGCGCGAACCGCGGGTTGATTTCGTCCATTTCCCGCAGCTTTTCATAGGGCACGTCGACCTCGCACAGCAGCACGTTCATATGCCCGGGCATACGGCCTGCTACCGGGTGGATCGCGTAGAGCACCTCGCGGCCGTCCCGCTCCAGCCAGTCGGCCAGCTCGCGGACCCGCTCCTGCGCCTGAGAGAGCGCCATGCCGTAGCCCGGTACGATGATGACGAATCGGGCCTCCGCGAGAAGCGCCGCCGCCTCGTCCGGTCCCCCGGCGGGCGCGTCTTCGGGCTCGGGGCCGGGCGCGTCTTCGGGCTCGGGGCGGAGCGCTTCCCCGTTCTCCCGCTTCGGGGCTATCGCCCCGCCAGCCAGTATCCCCACGAGCGGCCTGTTCATCGCGCGGCACATGATGCGGGTAAGCAGCAGCCCCGACGCGCCCACCACACCGCCCACCGCCACCAGCAGCGGGTCGGATACGGCCATGCCCGCGATCGCCCCGGCGACTCCCGAGAGCGAATTGAGAAGCGATATCGTGATGGGCATATCCGCACCGCCAACGCCCACCGCGAAGGCCGCGCCCAGCGCCGCCGATGCCGCGGCGCATATGAGAGCGGCGGCTATCTGCGATGCGCCGTCCAAAGCCGGTATGAGCGCGGCCAGCGCCAGCGCGGACAGGAGGCTCACAAGCGTTATCAGCTGCCGCGCGCGTCCCCGCACGGGCTGTTGGGGCAGCAGCCGCTGGAGCTTCCCGGCGGCCACGAGGCTCCCCGAGAGCGTCGCGGTTCCCACAATGAGCGCGACGGCGGCGGCGGACTGCCCGAAAATGCCGATGGGCGGCCCGTCTATGAGCGCGACATACGCCACCAGCGCCGAGGCCGCGCCCCCCAGTCCGTTGAGAAGTCCCACTGTCTGCGGCATCGCGATCATCGCGACCCGCCACGCCCCCGCAAGTCCCGCCACGAGCCCCGCCCCGGCGCAGATCCACAGGAGCGTGTCGCCTATAATCCCGCCGCGCCACAGCGTCAGCGCGATCGCCGCCGCGACGCATCCGGCAGACAGCAGATTTCCGGCCGCCGCCCAGCGCACGCGGCTCATCATCGCGATTCCCGCAAGTACGCCCAGCGTCAGCGCGCCGCACAGCGCGTAATACAGCCCGTTGTTCATCGCTCGCGGTCCTCCCTGTTTCTGAACATGCGCAGCATCCGGTGCGTTACGCCAAAGCCGCCCGCCACGTTGACCATCGCCAGAAATATCGCGACGCCGCCCAGCGCACGGCTGCCGGTTTGCATCGCCGCGCCCGTCGCGGTCAGCGCTCCCAGCAGCGTGATGCCCGAAAGCGCGTTCATGCCCGACATGAGCGG
>JAAYXU010000042.1 GCA_012515725.1 Clostridiales bacterium
CCGAGGAACTCCGCGTACAGCGCCGCGATGTCGGGATTGTCGTGGGACTTGCGCCGCGTTTTCCCCTCGTCCTCGCGGTAGATGGCTTCCATGCGCTTTCGGCTCACCTCGGGATCGTCGGAGCGGGGCTGGCCGCCGCCCATTATGCATCCGCCGGGGCAGGCCATGACCTCGATGAAATGATACGGGCTTGCGCCATCGCGTATCTCATTGAGCAGCTGCGCCGCCCCGGCAAGGCCGCTCGTTACGGCTACCCGCACCGTCACGTCCTCGAGGAACGACCACTCGGGCTTCAGGCCCGTGAGCGTGATTTCCGCGGACTTGATGCGCTCAAAGCCCATGATCGGAGCCACGTGCAGCCCGTCAAAGGGCAGCTCGCGGCCTGTGATCACCTCGTATACCGTGCGCAACGCCGCTTCCATGACGCCGCCCGTCGTGCCGAATATATCGGCCGCGCCGGTCGAGAGCCCCAGCGGGCTGTCGAATTCGCCGTCGGGGAGCGATGGGAAATCGATACCGGCCTGACGGCACATGCGGGCGAGCTCGCGGGTCGTGAGCACCGCGTCGACATTGGGCAGGCCGCCGTTGGTCATTTCGGGCCGTGTGATCTCGAACTTCTTGGCGGTGCAGGGCATGATCGACACGACGTAGAGATCCTCGGGACGTATTCCGGTTTTCTGCGCGAAATACGACTTGACCAGCGCTCCCAGCATCATATGCGGGGATTTGCACGTGGAGAGGTTCGCGAGCTGTCCGCTGAAATAGTGCTCTATGAATTTTATCCAGCCGGGGCTGCAGCTCGTGATCATGGGCAGCGCCGCGGCGTGGGGCGGCTCGGTATACCCCAGCGCCTGAAGCTGCTCTTCGCTCACGGCGCCCTTATCGTAGAGCGCCCCTACCAGACGGCGGAGGAATTCGTGCCCCTCCTCCAGTATCGTCAGGTCCGCCGTGAAGTTCGTGTCAAACACATATCGGAACCCGAGATCGCGCAGCGCGGAAACCATCCTGCCCGTGACGAGCGTCCCGGCCGGGAGGCCGAATTCCTCGCCCAGCGCAGCCCGGACGGCGGGCGCCGTCTGCACGACCACCGTCTTGCCGGGATCGGCCAGCGCGTCCCATACCGCCCGGGTCGCGTCCTTTTCGCGGAGCGCGTTGACCGGGCATACCGTGGTGCACTGCCCACAGTACGCGCACGACGCCGCGCCCAGCGGCAGCTCGTTTCCCGGCCCGATCCCGGTCGCGAAACCGCGGTTCTGCGCGTTGAGTATGCCCACGCCCTGCACCTCATTGCATACCGTCACGCAGCGCCTGCACAGTATGCACTTGCCCGGGTCGCGGACGATCGAGGGGCTGGATTCGTCGGGCGTATCCATCGATCGCTCGCCGGCGAACCGGGCTTCCTCGGCCTGTATCACGTCGCCAAGCGCCTGCAGCTCGCAGCTTTTATTGCGCCCGCAGTGGAGGCAGTCCTTCGGATGATCCGACAGAATCAGCTCGTAGAGCACCTTGCGGCGCTTCATGACCCTGGGGGAATGGGTTTCTATCACCATGCCCTCGGTCACGGGCGTCACACAGGAGGCCTGCAGCGTTTTTGCGCCCTTTACCTCCACCACACATACGCGGCATGAGCCGATCTCGTGAACGTCCCTGCGGTAGCAGAGCGTCGGAATATGGATGTTGTATTGCCGGGCGGCCTCGAGTATCGTGGTTCCCTGCGGAACCTCGCAGTCCCGGCCGTTTATCGTAATATGCACCATGTCGTCTCGCCTCCTCAGGATTGTCTGCGGTCGCAGTGCAGGCAGCGCATCGCTTCGGCTATCGCGTTGAGGCGGTGGTAGCCCTGAGCCACCTCCTGACAGCTGTGCCTGCGGGTATCGGGATCAAGGTATTTCATCGGGAAGCGCTCGTGCTCGACCAGCTCCTCATCATCCTCGATGACGGGAATATCGATCGGCTCCCCCTTGTTGAGCTCGCCCGTGCCGCCCAGATAGCGGTCGATCGAGCGGGCAGCCTTCTTTCCGTCGGCGATGGCGGTTATAACCGTGTCGGCGCCGCGCACCACATCGCCTCCCGCAAAGACGCCCCGCATCGTGGTCATCTGCGTATCGGGGTCCACGACGAACGTACCCCATTTGGTGATCTCCACCTCGTCGCGGCGGATGAACGGCAGGTCTGAATACTGGCTGACAGCGGGGATAACGATGTCCGCCGGGAACGAGAACTCCGAGCCCTCCACCGGAACGGGCGTCCGGCGGCCGCTCCTGTCGTAGGCTCCAAGCTCCATCTGTACGCACGCAACCGACTGCACCCGCTCCCTGCCGCTGATGCGCACGGGCGCGACCATCGCGTGGATACGGATGCCCTCCTCAAGCGCGTCATGTATCTCGCGCGGGTCGGCCGGCATGTCCTCAATCGTGCGCCGGTAGAGTATGTGCACCTCCCGCGCACCCAGCCGCATCGCCGATCGGGCCGCGTCGATCGCGGTGTTGCCGCCGCCGATGACGGCGACCACGCCCCGCATCTGCCGGGTATGGCCCAGGTTCACGTCGCGGAGGAAGTCGAGACCGTGGTACACGCCGGGAAGCTCCTCGCCCTCTACGCCGATACGGCGGGAATACTGCGTGCCGGTCGCGATATAGATCGCGTCGTGCTTGCCGCGCAGCTCGTCAAAGCGCACGTCCCGGCCCACTTCGGTATCGGTGAGTATATTGACGCCCACCTGGCGGATGGTGTTGATTTCCTTTTCGAGAACGGCCTTGGGCAGACGGTACTCGGGTATGCCCACCGCCAGCATTCCTCCCGCCATGGGCTGCTGCTCGTACACGGTGACGTCATAGCCCAGCTTGCTCAGATAGTAGCCGCAGGTAAGCCCCGAGGGTCCGCCTCCGATGATACCCACCGACTTGTTATTGCCGGGGAACACAAGCTCCGCATACGGCTCGTCGGACTTCATCGTCTCGTCGGCCGCGAACCGCTTGAGGTCGCGTATGGCCACCGGCTCGTCCAGCTGACCACGGCGGCAGCGGCTTTCACATGGATGCGTGCAGACGCGCCCGCACACCGACGGGAACGGATTCTCCTGGCGAATGAGCCTGCACGCGTCCCTCGGGCGGCCCGCCGCGATGAGCGCCAGGTAACCGGGTACATTGATTCCGGCGGGGCACGCGTTCTCGCAGGGCGACAGGAACAGGTCCGCGCATACTCCGGCGCGGCAGTACTTGTGGCGAATGTGCTCGTCGTACTCCTCGCGGAAGTATTTGATAGTGCTGAGCACCGGGTTTGGCGCCGTCTGGCCCAGCCCGCACAGCGCCGTATCCTTGACTGTTTCGCCAAGCTCTATGAGCAGCTCCACGTCGCCTTCCCTGCCGCGCCCCTGCGTGATGTTCTCGAGTATCTCGAGCATGCGCTTTGTGCCCAGGCGGCACGCGACGCACTTGCCGCAGGACTCCTCCTGCACGAACTCCATGAAGTACCGCGCGACGTCCACCATACAGGTGTCCTCATCCATCGCGATGAGGCCGCCCGAGCCCATGATCGCGCCAAGCTCCACCAGCGAATCGTAATCGACCGGCGTATTTAAGTGCTCGCTTGTCAGGCAGCCGCCCGAGGGTCCGCCGGTCTGGGCTACCTTGAAGCGCTTGCCGCCCGGTATGCCGCCGCCGATGTCGAAAAGGATCTTGCCCAGCGGCGTGCCCATGGGCACCTC
>JAAYXU010000316.1 GCA_012515725.1 Clostridiales bacterium
CATGGCTAATCGGGTGCTCACTGATAATGTGTCGACGCCGCTTCCCGACGTTGCGAAGGCCAGGGTCGCTATCAACGCCCGGGCCGGCAACCTGATGATCGATCGACTCGTCGGCGACGAGCGGCTGCTCGCCGCCGGGACGCTGCAGTACTTGCAGAAGCAGGGGCCGCCGACGCAAACGCTGGACGTAGCGGATGGCCGGGCCCACCTCACTCTGGAGGGGCGGGGCGGCGCGCGCTCGTGGCTGCGCCTACCGTGGGCGGCCTGCAACGCGGCGTTCGGGTGGGATCTCTATCTCAACGCTGCCGTGCCATCCGATATCGACGCCCGGAGCGGTGGCGGAAACATCACGCTGGACCTGTCTGAAATGTCCGTCACGCGCGTCGCGGCCGACACCGGGGGCGGCAACATCAACGTCGTGCTGCCCGACGAGGCCGCCGATCTCGTAGCGGCGTTCAAGACGGGCGCGGGCGACGTCACGCTTCGGCTTGGGAGCGGCCTTACCGGTGCCAACACCATCGAGGCGAACAGCGGCGCAGGCAACGTGGCGGTGACCGTGCCGCGCGGCCTCGCCGCCAGGATACAGGCCGCGAGTGGCCTCGGCAAGGTGATCGTGGAATCGACGTTTACGCAGGTCGATCGGGGTACGTACGAGTCGCCAGACTATGATGGCGCCACCGACAGGGTTGAGATCACGATCAAGAGCGGTGCGGGCAACGTAACCGTCGTCACGCGGTAGGCCCGCTGTGCGTTGTCGCCCCGCGGCGCCTCGCCCCGTTGGCGCATGGTAGCGTCGCGGGCAGGGACAGGATGCGGGACGGGGCGCCCCAGTCCGGCGTTACGCTCCCTGTCCTGCCCGGCGTTGTGCCCGGGGGAAGAGGAGCTCCGATAGAGTGTTCCGACGAACGACGCATGCGCGCGTCGCGTGTGCACCACAGAGGAGATAACGAGATGAAGGTCCTGGTAGCCTACATGTCCAAGACGGGTAACACGAAAAAGGTCGCTGAGGCGATCTATCAGGAGCTCGACGGTGAAAAGGCGATCCTGCCCGTCGAACAGGTTGTCGACACAAGTGGGTATGACCTTACCTTTCTCGGCTTTCCGGTGCAGCGGTTCGGTCCGGATCCCAAGACCGTTGGCCTCTTGCGCAAGCACTGCCAACCGGGCAGGGATGTGGCGCTCTTTATCACGCACGCCGCGCCGGAGGAGGAACCGGAGCTAGGCGAATGGCTGGACAAGTTCCGCGCCGCCGCGTCGGCGGCCAACATCGTGGGGGTGTTCGACTGTCAGGGGCAGCTCGCCCAGGGCGTCAAGCGGATGATGCTGCTCCTGCCGGTGCGCCGGCTGCGCTCCATGGCGAAACGGGACAACAGCCAGGGCCAGCCCGATGCCGCGCGGCTGGCGCGGGCGCGGGGATTCGCACGGGAGATGCAGGCGAAAATGAGGGGTGAGGCGCGCGGATAGGGGGATCGGCATCGCCGCGGAGCATCTGCCCCGGCTCTTCGATCGCTCCAACCGGGGCGACCACTCGCGCTCGCGGGCGGGCGGGGGGAGCGGCATCGGTCTGACCATCGCCAGACACCTCGTCGAGGCCCACGGCGGCAAGATCACCGCCAGCAGCGACGGGCCCGATGCGGGCAGCACGTTCACATTCGTTCTACCTTCCGCCTGATGGCACACATGTTAAGGGCGCCCCTTTTTGGAGCGTTCACACAGGGATTTGTCGAACAAACGTGAGTGACAGCCTCAAGCGGGGCAACATGAAAGCGACCAGGGAAGAGCATTACACTCTTCCCTGGTCGCTCTTGTGTTTCAGAGAATAAGCAAAGCTGACCGCTGCGTTACTTGCTTTTCCCGTAAATATCGTTTTCCCGCTGAAGGAATGCCGGGTCCTTCGCGTCGGCTTCGTCTATCTCATATGCGCCGAACGTATCCAGCAGACGAACAACGGGCTCGATCTGAACGAAGCTGACCCAGGCGACCCACTTGCTTCCCGCGCCGACAAACTGATCGATGAAGGAAGTTGCCTCATGACTCAGTCCGGGCATCGCATAGCCATATGAACCGTCCGGATCGGTGATCTGTTTCGGGTTTGCGTGGCAGATCTTGGCGATGAACTTGTAGTGCGGGTCTTTTGTGATCAGGTACAGCCGGTAATATTGATACGAGCAGGCGGCCATATAGATATCGTTGGCGGAGTGGCCTGTTGCGATCAAGCTTTGGCCGGTGATATCGCATTTCTGGAAACAATGCGGCGGAAGCATGCATTTGACCGGAAAGCTCCATAGGTACATCCAGGTTTCCGTATAGTCCGCCGCACGGATCCAGGCGTCCAGCCATTTTTGCTCTCCGGTCAGGTCGTACAGGGCCTGGAAACAGAACGTGGCGTAGATTCCGGCTTCCTTGTCGAGCACATTGGGATTGTCCGGCGTACCGCCGACATAACGATACGCATGATGGATGTTCTCGTAGCACCAGTCGCCTGCCTTCAGTGCGGCCTTGCGATACGCTTCCTTCTTTGTGGTGAGGTACATCATAACCAGGAAGCGGACGATGTTGGAGGTGTTATACTTGCTGCCCTCCAGGACGGAGCCGTCTGCCGCATCGTAGCCGCGTTCCCAGGTTCCTTCCTCATCGGCGTTTGCAACCAGCCAGTCCGCGACGCGCTGGCAGAATGCAAGCCAGTCTGGATGCTCCTCGCCCAGGTCGCGCAGATAATTGTAGGCGCTGATAATGCTCTCCATCCCGTCGGATACGTTTCTCAGATAGGAGGGATGCTGCAGCATCCATTCGCTCTTTTCATCCACTATGTAGTGAACGCGTGGCAGCCCCCAATCGGAACCGGACTCGCGCACCCAGAAATCGATGATTTTCCTGCCTTTATCCATCCAATCGGGGCGGTTAAACCGTTTGCCGCAGCGCAGAAACATCTCTCCAAAGCCGGTTTCCTGTCCTACAAAGCCGAACCAGTAATCTGGATCAAGGACCTGGCCGGTATGGAGGTTTACGTGATAAGCCGTACCCATGCCGCCGCCCATCCAGTCGCGCGTGTAGTGGTC
>JAAYXU010000317.1 GCA_012515725.1 Clostridiales bacterium
CACTCTGGAAGCAAACCCCGGCACGGTCAGCCCGGCCGCTCTGCGGGAGTACCGGGCGATGGGCGTAAACCGTCTGTCTCTTGGTATGCAGGCCGCTCAGGACGCGCTGCTTACGCGGCTGGGACGGATCCATACGTTTGCCGATTTCCTGCGGGCGGCACGGGACGCGCGGGAAGCGGGCTTTGATAATCTGAGCGCCGATATTATGAGCGGGCTGCCCGGGCAGCGGACGCGCGACCTGGCCGCGTCGGTACGCGCCGCCGCGGAGGCGGGCTGCGCACATATCTCGCTCTATACTCTGATAATTGAGCCAGGAACGCCCTTTGCGCATAGGATGGCCTCGGGAGAGCTCTCCCTGCCCAGTGAGGAAGAGGAGTGCGATATGACCATGCTGGCCCGTGATACGCTCACAGAGCTGGGCTACTGCCGGTATGAAATCTCCAACTACGCGCGGTCAGGCCGCGCTTGCCGCCACAATCTGAACTACTGGGACAACGGTTCATATATCGGGCTCGGCTGCGCCGCGGCGTCACACCGGGAATTTATCCGGTATAAAAACACAGCGGACCTTGACGCGTATATGGAGGCGATGGAGCGCGGCTGCCCGGCGTATGACGAATGGCTGCCCCTCACTCCGCGGGAGGAGGCCGCCGATACGGTGATGCTCTCCCTGCGGACGGCGGCCGGACTGGATCTGGTGAGTTACCGGCAAAGGCACGGAGCGGACTTCGGCGAGCGATTCGGAGCACGGGCGGAGACGCTTGTCAGATGGGGACTTGCGAAGCTGACCCCGGAGCGGTTTTTCCTGACCGACCGCGGACTGGATCTGCAGAACCAGGCGCTCCTCGTACTGCTCTCGGATACATAATTTCATTGAGGCAATATGAATTTGCGTAGTTATATATTGACAAAGCCGTGCGGGAGTGCTATCTTATACAGGGCGTTAGCACTCAACGAGACAGAGTGCTAACAAAGGGGGTGAATCTGTGGAATTACCGAATCGGAAAATGGATATTCTGAAAGCAGTGATCGAGGATTATATTGCCACCGCGGTCCCCGTGGGTTCGCGCACCATCGCGCGCCGGTACATGAGCGGCCTGAGCGCGGCCACCATCCGCAACGAGATGGCCGACCTGGAGGAAATGGGATATCTCATTCAGCCACACACCTCCGCGGGACGCATTCCGACCGACAAGGCTTACCGGCTGTATGTTGACCGGTTGCTTGAGATAAAGCCCCTCGGGGAGGAGCAGAATAACGCTGTTCGCGAGCACTTCTTCCGCCACATGGACGAGATGGAGCAGGTGATACGCAAAACTGCGCAGATCATCAGCGACCTGACGCAGTATACATCGCTTGTACTGGCACCCCAGATGCGGCGGACCACGCTGCGTCGCATACAGCTCGTGCCCATTAATCGGGAAATGGCGCTCGTGGTCATCGTGACCGACGCCACCGTGGTCAAGGACGTCGTTATCCGTATCCCGGAGGGCATGGACAACGATCGGCTGGACACGATATCCCGAATGATGACCGTACGGTTCGCGGGCCATTCGATCGCGGACGTTGATATTTCACTGATGGAGGGACTGGAGCGAGATATCCAGCAGTACAGGCGCTTCTTCACCGATCTCATGAACGCGATGGGCGACTCGATACTCCAGCCCGACTGGCAGGATCTGGTGATGGAAGGGGCTATCAATATATTTAATTTTCCCGAGTATCAGGACATCAAGCGGGCTCGTTCATTCCTGACGATGTTGGAAACCCGCGAGAAGCTGTACCAGATGCTGGCTCGGCGCACGAAACTGGAAACCGCGATCACGATCGGCGATGAAAACGAGGACAGCGACCTCAAGGACTGCAGCGTCGTCACGGCCACATACCGGGTCACCGGGCGACCGATGGGATCTATCGGCGTCATCGGCCCCACCCGGATGGAGTACGGCCATGTAGTGGGCGTACTGGATCTAATCGGCCGCAACCTTGGTGAGCTCATATCGCTCTATATCGACGAATAACCGAAAGGGGACCGAACGCACCATGAATCATACGGATTCGGCTGGAGAACCGAAAGTACAAAATCAGTCCACCGAAGCCCCTGAGGCCGCTCAGGCGGCCGATCCTGCGCAAAGCGCGGCCGGGCAGCAATCCGATGTGACGCCCGAGACGATCGAAAAGCTGATGCGCGAGAGTGACGAGTATCTTGATATGGCGCGCCGCATACAGGCGGAGTTCGACAACTTCCGTAAGCGGAACAGGGACATGCGAAAGGAAGCGCTGTGCGAGGGCGCGGGAGACGTAATTGTGTCGATGCTTCCCGTGCTAGATAATCTCGAGCGCGCCGAGGCGGCTGCTCGGGATACAGGCGGCGCGGAATCCGTCGCGGACGGCATCGCGATGGTCACCCGCCAGATGCGCGAAGCGCTCCATGCCCTAGGAGTGCGACCGATCGAGGCCGAGGGAAAGCCGTTCGATCCGGTGCTCCATAATGCGGTCATGCAGAGCCCCTCGGACGACGCACATCCGGCGGGGACGGTGATAGAGGTATTCGAAAAGGGATACATGCACAATGATAAGGTATTGCGCCACAGCATGGTCAGCGTGGCGCGTGAATCTTGAAATCGAACGGACTAGGAGGCATATAAGATGGGTAAGATTATTGGAATCGACCTGGGTACGACCAATTCCTGCGTCGCCGTTTTGGAAGGCGGCGAACCAGTGGTCATCCCGAACGCGGAAGGCGGCCGCACCACTCCTTCGGTGGTGGCTTTCACGAAGGAAGGCGAACGGCTGGTCGGGCAGATCGCCAAAAGGCAGGCTATAACAAACCCCGACCGGACCATCATGTCGATCAAGCGGGAGATGGGTTCAAATCATAAGAGCACGATCGACGGCAAGAACTACAGCCCCCAGGAAATTTCCGCGTTTGTTCTCATGAAGCTCAAGGCGGACGCGGAAAGCTACCTCGGGGAGACAGTCACGCAGGCCGTCATCACGACACCGGCATACTTCTCGGACAGTCAGCGCCAGGCTACCAAGGACGCGGGCAAGATCGCCGGTCTTGAGGTGCTGCGTATCATCAACGAGCCCACAGCCGCGTCTCTGGCCTACGGTCTCGACAAGGAACACAATCAGAAGATAATGGTGTACGATCTGGGCGGAGGCACGTTCGACGTGTCGATACTGGAGATAGGCGACGGCGTGTTTGAGGTGCTGGCCACAAACGGCAATAACCGGCTGGGCGGCGATGACTTCGACCAGCGGCTCATTAACTTCCTGGCCGACGAGTTCAAGCGGGAGAATGGAATCGATCTGCGCAGCGACCGCATGGCGCTGCAGCGCCTCAAGGAAGCAGCCGAAAAGGCAAAGATAGAGCTCTCGGGCGTACTGCAGAGCAATGTCAACCTGCCCTTCATAACCGCCGACGCCACGGGACCCAAGCATCTGGACATCACGGTCACCCGCGCGAAGTTCGACGAGCTGACGGCTGATCTCGTACAAAAGACCGTAGGGCCTACCGAGCGGGCATTGAAGGACGCGGGGCTTTCGCCAAGCGATATCGACCGCGTGATACTGGTGGGCGGATCGACCCGCATCCCGGCGGTACAGGACGCTGTCAAGAAGATAACCGGCAAGGATCCCTATAAGGGCATCAACCCCGACGAGTGCGTGGCAGTGGGCGCGGCGATACAGGCCGGCGTACTGGGCGGCGAGGTAAAGGATGTGCTGCTCCTGGACGTTACGCCCCTTTCGCTGGGCATCGAGACGCTGGGCGGCGTTAACACCA
>JAAYXU010000318.1 GCA_012515725.1 Clostridiales bacterium
GCACCCGCCGGTTTGACGATGACATGGCCGCGGTGCGCCAGGCATGCGCGGCGGTGGGCGGCTATGTGGAGAACGCGTATGTGGAGGGCGTGGGATTCGGTCAGCCGGGAGGAATTGGCCGGACAGGCACTATTACCGTGCGCATTCCCCAGACGGCTTACGGCCAGTTTCTGACCGAGGTATCGGGTCTGGGGCAGGTCACCTCCAGCAACGAATACACGCAGGACATCACCGCGCAGTACGTAGACTTCGGGATCCGGCTGGGTACGCTGGAGCTTCAGCTGGAGCGGCTCGAGGATATACTCGAGAAAAGCGAGAATCTGGAGGACGTCGTACTGCTGGTGCAGGAGATATCGAACGTAACCAGCCAGATCGAGCAAATCAAGGGGCAGCTTCGGCTGTGGGACGATCTGGTGGACTATTCGAGCGTGTCGGTAACGCTCACCGAGGTACAGGAGTCCACGATCATCGAACCCGCCGATCCTACGCTGGGCGACCGGATGGCCGTGGCCTTCTTCGGAACGCTCAACGCTATGAAGCGGGGCCTCCAGTCCTTCGCGGTCAACACGGTGGGCGCGACGCCCTACATCGTGCTGCTCATCGCGCTCGCCCTCATAGCCGTGGCGATCACGGTTCCGCTTGTTCGTCGCCGCCGCGCCCGCGCCGCCGCATCTGTTCCAGCCCCCGCGCCCAAAGAGGAAGACGAATAATATCCGACCTATTGAGGGCGGCCGCGATGCGGCCGCCCTTGTTTTTATGTGTGCGGCTGCAAACAGAAAACGAGAGTTAAAAAACCCAATGATGAGATGCGTTGGTTTGTGCTATAATGTACATGCATTTCCGCTATGGAGGAGGAGATCAGTATGCCCAATGTAAAGATTTTGGCCGATTCCACCAGCGATCTGCCCCGTGGGCTGGCGGAGAGCATGGATATCGGCATTATGCCGCTTTACGTGCTGCTGGGTGAGAAGACCTACCGGGATGGCGTAGATATCGATCAGGAGCGGATCTTCGCACATTTTGACCGTATGCAGCAGACGCCCACCACATCTGCGCCCTCGGTTCAGGATTTCACCGATTTCTTCGCGCCGTATGCCCGGCAGAAAAGGGACATCGTGTTCATCGGAATATCCGCGGATATGTCGGCTACCTGCCAGAACGCGATGCTGGCGGCGCGCGAGTTTCCCGACGTGACGATCCGCGTGGTGGATTCGCGCAGCCTGTCGTCGGGAATAGGGCTGCTGGTTATAAAGGCCGCTCAATTCTCCGCCGACGGATGCACGGCGGACGACATCGCCGACCGGATCACGGCCATGACGCCCAGGGTGCGCGCGAGCTTCGTCATCGATACGCTGACCTACCTTTATCGCGGGGGACGCTGCTCGAGACTCCAGATGATGGGCGCGAACGCGCTGAACCTCAAGCCCCGGATCGTGGTTCGCGACGGCCGCATGTCGCCGGACGAAAAATACCGGGGACGGATGATCAGGGTAGCGCCCAGGTACGCCCGGCAGACACTGGGCGAAGAGAGGAGCTTTGATCCCGAGAGGGCGTTCGTCACCCACTCGCGGTGCGAGCCTGAGGTAGTGGAGTCGGTCATGGAGGTGGTTCGCTCATCAGGCCACTTCGACGAGGTGATAGACGTGGACTGTGGCAGTGTAATCGCGAGCCACTGCGGACCGGGAACCATCGGCGTTCTCTTTATCGTCCGCCCATAGGAAAGGTGGGCCTATGCCCCGCCCCAAAACCGTGCTATAATTAGGCAGACATAAATCTGCCCGCCGGGCAGCGGAGGGTAATAACATAGGATAGGAGTGAACAGGATGAATCAGGGCAACGCCACATTCAACCGCGCCTGTGAGGTATGGAAGATGGAAGCCCGTTCGGTACAGCGTCTGGCTGAGACGATCGACACGGAAGCGTTCTCAAGCGTCGTGCGCAGGATCATCGAGTGCAGGCAGAAGGGCGGACGCGTGCTCGTGACGGGTAAGGGAACGTCGGGCGCTGCGGCGCGTAAGGTCGTGCAGAACTTCTGCTTTGTGGACATTCCGGCCGTTTTTCTGTCGCTGGGAGAGGGCGTCCATGCCAACATGGGCCTGGTAAAGCCGGGAGACGTGCTTATACTCATATCCAAGGCGGGAAGCGCCGAGGAAGTGCTGCGCTATATCGGCCCTGCCCACGATAACGGAGCTACCGTCATCGGTGTGACGCAGAATCCCGCGTCCCAGCTGGCGATGCGATCCGACATCATGCTGCGTGTATCGGTCGAAAAGGAAGTGGACGCGCATAACGCGCTGGCGACCGCCAGCACTCTTACCATTATCGCGACATTCGACGCGATCGCCGTGGCGATACTCGAGGGATTCGACGGCGGGTCGTAATATGAAGTACGAAGGCATCCTCCGGGATGCCTTTTTATGTTTCCAGCCCCCTAATGTGCAATTGCTGACCGCAGCTTCCCGTTCCCTCTTGCGGCAGGCAACCGCGCATGGTATAGTGTACGGGGTTGTCCGCCCCTACTTTCCGCATCAAACAGGGAGGATACATCGTCATGTTGGCACATGGTAAAAAAGTTTGGCTCATACCCGATTGCTACAGACCGCCCGTCTACGACCGCCAGAAGGAGCAGCCCTACCAGAGTCACGACGCGATTTGCGTACTTAATACAGGCGATGAAGACGCGGTGATCGCGATCACGCTGTACTTTGAGGATAGGGAGCCTGTGGCGGGCTTTACGGCATCCTGCCCCGCCCGGCGCACCCACCATATCAGGATGGACCACATCCGCGGCGCCGACGGCTCCCAGGTGCCCTGCGGCGTGCCTTACGCGGCGCTTATTGAGAGCTCCTGCCCGGTCGTCGTGCAGTACAGCCGGCTGGACGCCACCCAGGACAATAACGCGATGATGACTACCATAGCCTGGACTTAAGGCAGCGGCGGCCAGCGCCGCCCGATCATATACTTGGAGGGATATAGATGGCCATACCCTACAGCATCTGGGAGAAATCTCAAGAGGAGCGCGGCGTTGATCTATCATCGGTTCGCGCGAAACTTAAGGCGTTCAAGATCGAGCTGCCGTCATGGGGTTTTGGAAACTCCGGTACACGGTTCAAGGTCTTCCCCTACCCCGGCGCGGCCGGTACCCTGTGGGAGAAGCTCGACGACGCCGCGATGGTAAACCGCCTGACCGGCATGTGCCCCACGGTCGCGATTCATATCCCGTGGGACAAAGTGGACGACTACACGCCGGTAAAGGATTACGCAGCCGAGAGAGGCGTTGCGATCGGCGCGGTCAATCCAAACCTTTTCCAAGATATTGAGTACAAGTTCGGCTCGCTGACCAACAGCGACCCGGCGATTCGCCGCAGAGCGATCGACCATATGCTCGAGTGCGTGGACATAATGCGCCTCACTGGCAGCGACGCGCTGTCGCTGTGGCTGGCCGACGGGACCAACTATCCGGGCCAGGGCAATATCCGCGCCCGCAAGAACTAGCTGCTGGAGGCGCTGCTCACGGTTGCGGACGCGATGGACGAGGGAACCCGCCTGCTCATAGAGTACAAGGTGTTCGAGCCCGCGTTCTACCACACGGATCTTGCCGACTGGGGCATGGCCAGCTACTACGCCCGGCATCTGGGCGATAAGGGACAGGTGCTGGTGGATCTGGGGCATCACGCCCAGGGCACCAATGTCGAGCACATCGTGGCGTTCCTGCTGGACGAGGGTAAGCTGGGCGGTTTCCACTTCAATAACCGCAAATACGCCGACGACGACCTCATCGTAGGCTCGATCAATCCCTACGAGCTTTTCCTCATATTCCATGAGATCATATCGGCGTCCGAGGACCCAAAGTGCGCCGACTGCGCCCGGAATATCGCGTACATGATCGACCAGAGCCACTGCATCGAGCCCAAGATACCGGCGATGATACGCTCCGCGCTCAATGTACAGTCGTCCTACGCCAAGGCGCTGCTCGTAAACCGTCCCGCCCTTGCGGCCGCGCAGGCCGCCAACGATGTCATGGCCGCCGAAGCCTGCGTCCGGGAAGCGTTTGAGCAGGACGTCACTCCGCTGCTCGTATCGATCCGCGAGGAAATGGGCGTTCCGGCCGACCCGATGGACGCGTTCAGCAAAACCGGCTACGAGGCGAAAATCGCAGGCCGCAAGCCCGCGGCCGGATGGGACTGAGGTGCGCGATGAACGAACTGCAAAAACGGTACGAACCACAGATAGAGGAAATGGTAGCGGCCTGCCGCCGCAGCGCCGCGTTGGGCTATGTGCATTCTCAGGGCGGCAACCTGTCGATGCGCGTAGATGAAAACACGGTGCTCATTACCCCTACGAAGGTCTATAAGGGCGACATCGGATTTGACAGCATATGCGTTGTTAATATGGACGGCCGCACGCTGTACGCGCCCGCGGGAGGCAAGCCCACGGGCGAGCTTCCGTTCCACCTGCGCATACTCAGCCGACGCCCCGACCTTCGAGCGCTCGTCCACGCGCACCCGCCGATACTGACGGGGTTCGCGATAGCAGGCGGCGACGTGCTGTCCCGGCCATTCCTCCCCGAGCCGGTGCTGGAGGTCGGAC
>JAAYXU010000319.1 GCA_012515725.1 Clostridiales bacterium
GTGACGATGCCCTCGCCCACGCGGGCGATTATGGTTTCCTCGCCTGCGCCGCCCACCAGCCGGTCGATATTGGCACGCACGGTGACCCGCGCCTTGGCGCGCAGTTCGATACCGTCCTTGGCGATGGCCGCCACGACCGGCGTCCCAATCACCTTGGGGCGTACGCTCATCTGTACGGCGTCCAGCACGTCGCGCCCGGCCAGGTCGATCGCGCAGGCCCGCTCGAATTCCAGAATAATTCCGGCGCGGTGCGACGCGATGAGCGCGTTTATGACGCGGTCCACGTTTCCTCCCGCCAGGTAGTGGGCCTCGAGTTTGTCAAGAGAGATATTTAGGCCCGCCTTGACGGCCTTGATCATCGGGTTAATGATCCGCGCCGGCATGACGCGCCGGATTCGCATACCGACCAGCTGAAATATACCGACCCGGACGCCCGACGCGAGCGCCGAGATCCACAGCCGGACCGGCACGAAACTGAAGAAGAACGATAGAAATACGATTGCGCCTACGATGATGAGTAGTGCCAATAATACGGGAGGCATGAAAACAACCCCTTTCAATAATTGCTCGCCCGGGAGCTCCCCGGCCAAATGTTTGCGGTCGTACTATCCCTCGGCCGCCTCGTCCCTGACGGCCTCCACGACGATGCGGCGGCCTTCCACCTTGATTACCCGGATCTGGGTTCCCTTCGCGATGAACTCACCCTGTGTTACCACGTCCAGCTTGACGCCATCGATGTCCGCTATGCCCGCGGGCCGCAGCAGCGACGCGGCGACCCCGGTCTTATTAATATAGTAGTCCATATCGTCGACCGACAGATACCCGGTCGCCTGGCTTTTGAGCACGAGCGGAGACCGGAATATGCGCCCGCGGGTAGCCGACCGGATCGCGATGACCAGCACGGCTGTTAGTATCGCCAGTATCACCAGTATCATGATGAGCGCCTGCGAGAGCGTATCGGCTGTCAGCACCACGCTCACAAGCAGCAGTACGATGCCCAGTATACCGGGCAGCTGGAAGCCCGGTGTGAACATCTCGAATATGACGAGTGCCAGCCCTGCGACGAGGCATATCATCGCCGGCCAGTTTTGGGCGATGAATTCTGTAAGCTCCATACAAACTCCCTCCTTCCGCCTGTCCTTTACCGATCCCATCATATCGTACGCGCTGCGCGCCCGCCATAGTCCGCGCACGAAATCCCCTATTGCGGCGTCCAGATGTCATTCTGACGGTTTATACTGAATAGCCTGTCCGGATACAATCGGAATCCGGCCTATGAATTTTGTCATACCCGGGCGGCTTACAGCTTCAATGTGCCCGCCCCACTGCTCCATCAGCGAGCGTACGATATAGAGTCCCATTCCGGTGCCGCGGTCTCCCTTTGTCGTGAAGCCCGGCTCAAATATACGCTCCATGATCTCAGCCGGGATGACCGGGCCGTTGTTGGATACCGCAAAGCACAGCGAGTTAAGCTCCTCCCAGAGCGATACCTCCGCACAGGGCTCGTCTTGACCGCCTGCCGCGTCCAGCGCGTTGTCGATGAGATTCCCCAGCACTCGGCACAGCTGCCAGTCCTCTACCGGAAGCTCGGCCAGCGCGGCCTTGATCGTATAGCTCAGGCGAATATGGTGCTGCTCGGCTTGCATCGACTTTGCGGCCAGCAGCGCGTTGACGGCCTGGTTGCGGGTGCGCAGCAGCGCGCCCACCTGCTTCAGGTCGTCGTATGTCCGCTTGAGGTACTCCTCCGCCTCGCTGTGCTCGCCCAGCTGCAGCAGCGAATAGACCACCTGCAGATGGTTGATGAAATCGTGACGCTGCGCTCGCAGTTTACGGTTCAGCTCCGCCTCGCCCTGCATCGTCTGCTCGATAGACTCCATCTGCTCCTGGAATGACAGTATCGCCCAGGCATTACGCATGAGCAGCGCGTTGCCCAGCGCGACGATCGGTACGAGGAGCGCCATGAGCACGCCTGTAATGATGGGCTCGCCCATGAAGTAAAGCGCCGCGAGCGAGGCGGCCAGCACGATCTGCAGCCAGCTCGCCCATATAACCGACTGGGCAGCCTTGCGCATATTGAGCCTCCGCAGAGGCTGAGCCCGCCGCCCGAACAATCTAATTTTTCTCACGTTGCTCATAGAATCATTATACCACGGGATGCCCAAAAATCACATCCCCGCCCTTTGACAGGGCGACAGCATTTGCTTATATAAGAAAAGCTGAAGGCGAAAGCAGATTCCCCCGCTAACGCTCTACAGCGTCCAGTCGGCGCCCGTCCTGTCGGGCCATGTCAGCGATACGTCGATATCCCGGCCAATCCGCGCTCCCGCGGTCTCGAGCGCGTCGGAGGCCGCCTGCCAGGCCGCCTCGGGCGTATTGTTGTCCCGGGAAATATGGCACAGCGCCACGCGGCGCACCCCGTATGCCAGAAGTCCGGGCAGCGAAGAGGCGGCGGCGGCATTCGACAGATGCCCGCGCCGACTCAGTATTCTGCGTTTGAGCGCGGCCGGATAGCGTCCGTTTTTGAGCATGTCCACATCGTGGTTGGATTCGAGCAGCACCGCGTCGGATTCGCGCAGGCGGCAGAGCACCTCGTCGGTCATGTGCCCCATATCGGTAGCGACAGCGGCCTGCTTTCCCTCCCCCCAGATCACGTAGCCGACCGGCGCGGCCGAGTCGTGCGATATGGGGAACGAGGATACGCACAGATCGCCGATAAAAAAGTCGCGGCCCGTTTCGATGACAACGCGGCTCCGCTGCGGGATCTTTCCGGCGCATCCGAGGCCATCGATCGCGGCCCAGGTGGATTCGTTCGCGTAGAGGGGCAGGTCGTAGCGCCGGGCCAGAACGCCTACCGCCCGGATATGGTCGATATGCTCGTGCGTGATGAGCGCGCCGCGCAGCCGCCCGATCTCGACTCCCAGCGCGTCCAGAGAGGCGGCGATCCGGCTTGCCGTCACGCCCGCGTCTACCAGCACGCCCGTGCGGCCCGACGCAACCAGCGTCGCGTTCCCGCTGCTTCCAGAAAAGAGCGATACTATACGAAGTCCCGTGCCGACCACCTCCCCGACCCGTCGAATATTATACTTTGTTAATTTGTTTTGGGCAAGGGTCCGCAAACGCGGCATGTGATATCTTGTATTAACATCACACAATTGAATAATGAATGATGAATAATTAACAATTTAATCAAAGATTCGGTCACAGACTATTTACACATTTTACTTGACAATTCCGCCGGAATACCCGAAAATGAGCAATGCTGGGATATTGGCGCAAAATCGGCGCGGCGAGGCGCTTTAGTGAAGGAGACAGGCGGATTATGAAGCTCAAGTTCACAAAAATGGAGGGCGCGGGAAACGACTATATCTATATCGACTGCACCCGTGCGCTTCCCTGTGACCCCGCGGCGCTTGCCCGGCGGCTGAGCGACAGGCATTTTGGCGTGGGCGGCGACGGGATCGTGCTCATCTGCCCGTCCGACGCGGCCGACCTGCGTATGCGCATGTTCAACGCCGACGGCTCGGAGGCCGAGATGTGCGGCAACGCGATTCGCTGCGTGGGCAAGTACGCATACGATCACGGTATGGTCCGGGGTCTGGAAATCACGGTCGAAACGGGCGGCGGAGTCAAAACGCTCGATCTTTTTCCGGGCAGCGACGGTAAAATCGCGCGGGCCCGGGTCAACATGGGCGTTCCCGAGCTGCGGCCTGACAGGATCCCGGTACTTTTAGGCGGTGAGCGCTGCATCGGGGAGACGATCGAGAGCGACGGGCGTTCCTGGGCTATTCACTGAGTGAGCATGGGGAACCCCCACGCTGTCATATGGGTGGACGACGCGATGCGTTTCCCGGTCGCGCAGTACGGGCCGGGGCTTGAAACCCATACCGTGTTTCCGCGCAGGTGCAATATCGAGTTTGCGACGGTCACCGGCCCGCACGCGATCGATATGCGCGTATGGGAGCGCGGCAGCGGCGAGACGCTGGCCTGCGGGACCGGAGCCTGCGCCACAGCGGTGGCGGCCATTCTCACCGGAAGGTGCGAAAAACGAGCCGAAATATCTCTCCGGGGCGGCCGTCTCGCGATCGAGTGGGAGGGGCCGGAGCATCCGGTTTATATGACGGGCCCCGCCACGCACGTGTTTGACGGAGAGATCGAGTGCATTTGAGCGGAGAGATCGAGTACCTGTAAGGAGGATTCTCATGGTCTGGGCCAATGGCAATTTTCAGAAACTACCCGAAAACTATCTGTTTACCGATATCGCACGCAAGGTGGCCGAGTACCAGGCCGCCCATCCGGACGCGGATATCATAAGGCTTGGCATCGGCGACGTGACGCGGCCGCTGCCCGGCAGCGTCATCGCCGCCCTGCACAGTGCGGTCGACGAGATGGGCGAAGCCGCGACGTTCAGGGGCTACGGGCCCGAGCAGGGCTACACGTTCTTGCGGCAGGCTGTACTGGAGAACGAGTACAAACCCCGCGGCGTTACGCTGGAGCTGGACGAGATATTCATATCCGACGGCGCGAAGTCCGACACGGGCAACTTCACGGACCTTTTTGGCAGCGGCAACATCATAGCGATTCCCGATCCGGTTTATCCGGTGTATCTGGACAGCAACATCATGTCAGGCCACGGCGGCAAACAGGAGATCACCGGCGAATTCAGCAGGATCCGGTTTCTCCCGTGTCTGGAGGAAAACAATTTCCAGCCCGAGACACCCCGTCGGCGCGTAGATATCATCTATCTGTGCTCGCCCAACAATCCCACCGGAACCGCGATGACATTTGACCAGCTCCGCGCGTGGATCGAGTACGCGCTGCGCTATGAGAGCCTTATCCTCTTCGACGCGGCCTACGAGCGGTACATCACCCAGGACGGGATACCGCACAGCATATACGAGATCGAGGGTGCGGAGCGCTGCGCTGTGGAATTCCGCAGCTACTCAAAGACCGCGGGCTTTACCGGCACGCGCTGCTCGGTCACCGTGGTTCCCAAGTCCGTTACCGCCCGCATCAGGGAGGGCGGAACCGTCTCGCTCAACAAAATGTGGCTGCGCCGCCAGTGTACGAAGTTCAACGAAACCCCCTATATCGTGCAGCGCGCGGCCGAGGCCGTATATTCACCCGAAGGGAGCCGCGAGGTCGACGAGAATATACGCTACTATCTGCGCAACGCGGCGGCGATCCGCTCCTGCTTTGAGACGATGGGATGCCGCGTATTCGGCGGAGTGAACAGCCCCTATATATGGCTTAAGACGCCCGAAGGCATGGGCAGCTGGGAATACTTTGATTACCTGCTTCAAAAGTACAATATCGTCGGTACTCCGGGCGCGGGATTTGGCGCCTGCGGTGAGGGATACTTCCGGCTTACCGGTTTTGGCACGGCGGAGAGTACGGAAAAGGCAGTAGCCCGCCTGTTGGCATGAGCCACCGCGACCCGGGGATAAGGAAC
>JAAYXU010000320.1 GCA_012515725.1 Clostridiales bacterium
ATAAGCGTTTTTACGCCCATATCGCGCATGCGCAACGCCAGCGCAATCGCGCTGACTTCGGTATCCTCCGCCCAGCCCGACACAGCCACATGGCCACTCCGGGCATCGATGCCGACAGCTATACGGTCTGTGTAACGCTTCACAACCTGCGCTACAAGCTCCGAATCGCGCAGCGCCGCCGTTCCCAGCACGATCCTGTCGAGCCCGATCTCGTCCAGCATGCGCACTGCAGCGTCCATCGTGCGGATGCCACCGCCCAGCTCGACTGGAATACGTACAGCCTTCCGAATCGCGCGGATCGCGTCTATGTTCCGGGAGACTCCCGCGAACGCGCCATCCAAATCCACCACATGCAGCCACCGCGCGCCCTCGTCCATCCAGCGGCGGGCCATCTCGGCGGGATCGGTTCCAAATACCGTGGCGTCCTCCATGCGTCCCTGCACGAGCTGCACGCACATGCCGTCCTTGAGGTCTATCGCGGGAATAATGATCATATCAGCGCTCCAAAGTTGTTGAGTATTTTAAGTCCTGTCCTGCCGCTTTTCTCCGGGTGAAACTGCGTCGCGAACACTCGGCCGCTCCCCGCCACCGCGCAAAGATCGTCCCCGTATCGCGTCGTCGCCAGCACGATGGTGGGATCGTTTGGCAAGACGCAATAGGAATGGACAAAATAGACCCACGGCTCGCCCTCAAGTCCCGCGAACAGCGGCGATGGCCGCAGCTTCAGGCTGTTCCAGCCCATGTGCGGCACCTTGCGCACGCCGTGTATCAGCGTAACCTGGCCTGGCAACACCGACAGCCCCTCGATGGAACCGCCCTCCTGGCTGCGCTCAAAAAGAAGCTGCATACCCAGGCATATGCCAAGGAGCGGCTTTTCCCGGGAAACAGTTTCCCGGAGAACCGGCATCATTCCACCCAAGCGCAACGCGGTTATCGCGTCCGCAAAAGCCCCGACGCCCGGCAGTACCACCTTGTCGGCGGCGCGAACCCGCTCAGGATCGGCGGTCACAACGGCCTCATAGCCCAGCAATTCGAACGCTTTGTGCACGCTGCGCAGATTGCCCACGCCATAGTCGATGATCGCGATCATACGCCTCACAGGCTCCCCTTCGTGGACGGAATCCCCCGCATACGGGGATCGGGTTCACAGGCTTTCCGCAGCGCCCGCCCGAATGCCTTAAACAGCCCCTCGATGATGTGATGGGTGTTGCGCCCATAGAGCGACGCGATGTGCAGCGTGATGCCTCCGGTATTGGATACCGCCCGGAAAAAGTCCTCGACCATCTCGGTGTCGAAATCCCCCACCCGCTGCGCGGGCATCGGCGCGTCGAATACGAGGTATGGCCGTCCGCTCAGGTCAAGCGATACGCGGGCGAGCGACTCGTCCATGGGCGCGTGAAACGTGCCGTAGCGGACGATACCGCACTTGTCGCCCAGCGCGCTGCGCAGCGCCTCGCCCAGGCACAGTCCAATGTCCTCTACGGTATGGTGGCAGTCTACGCGGGTGTCGCCATCGCAGCGCACCGTCAGATCCAGCCCGCCGTGGCGGGCGAGCAGCGTCAGCATATGATCCAGAAATCCGACGCCCGTATCGACGGCGGCCTGTCCGCTCCCATCGATCTCAAGAGTTAGCGCGATGTCGGTCTCGGCGGTCCGTCGCGTGACCTCGGCCTGTCTGCTCATAGCGATTCCTCCTCAAAACGGATCGAAGCTGAGCGCGCGTGAGCCTCGAGACCCTCAGCGCGTGCAAATGCGGCTATGTCGCGGTATACCGAGCGGAGCGCTTCCCGGCTGTAGCCGATGACAGAGGAGCGCTTGACGAAATCGTCGACCGAGAGCGGCGAGAAAAAACGCGCGGTGCCCGACGTGGGCAGCACATGATTGGGACCGGCGAAATAATCGCCCAGCGGCTCGGGGCTGAAGTGCCCCAGGAATACCGCTCCGGCGTTGCGCACATCGTTCAGCAGCGCCTCAGGGTCGGCTACGGCCAGCTCGAGATGCTCGGGCGCGATGTCGTTTGCCACGCGCACCGCGTCGTCCAGCGTACCGACCCGCACCAGCGCGCAGC
>JAAYXU010000321.1 GCA_012515725.1 Clostridiales bacterium
CGTGATCGTACCGGCCTTGTCGGCTTCGAGCATGACGCCCTGTATCTTCCCCTGACTTTCCGAGGTCACCCGCACGTTCTCGGGCGACAGTTTCAGGAACTCAGCCGCCTTAATACGGGCGCCCTCCTCATCGACTACGCTCCCCCCCAGTCCCTGGGGCGTCCGCTGCTGAAGTCCCTCGGAAAAAGGCCCGTCGTATATAAGCGTGGGATACTGCGTCGCTCCGTTATCGTCCTGCCCCAGTCCCTGAAACGCGGAGTCGGGAGCCGCTCCGTCCAGCCACGCGCCCGGCTCTATAGGCGTAAAGTCGATGCCCTGCTGCTGCAGCTGCCCCAGCTCATCCGTAAGGCTCACGCACACGTTGTGCAGCGAAATAAGCGACTCGACGTTCTCGGTGGACAGAGGCATACCGTCTCCGGCTGATCGCTTGAGCGACCCGCAGAAATCCCCGAGCTGGTTGACAAAGCGAATCGTATCCGAAAGCGCCGCGTGGGACAGCGGGAGGCTCGACAGATTGCTCATGACCATATTGGCGTGCCGGGATATGTCCGACAGCAGATCCACGTTCTTCCCCTGCGAACCGCTCACAATGACCTTGGAGAGCAGGTTCTCCAGCGTATCCATTCCGCCCACCAGCTCATAGAACGACCGGGTGTACGTATTAATAAGGGTTCGCTCCATCGACCGCTGCCGCGCCCAGCCTATGCCGCCCCATATGAGCGCTCCAATGAGCGCCAGGCTGACCAGTGCGAGCGGTCCGAACCGCTTAAGAAACCGATTATTGTTAAATTGCAAAGCGATGCCCTCCAATCACAGTCACGACCTGCCGGGAATAAATCCATCGGCTGGTGGACTTGGCCGGATTATAGAAATACAGGGAGCCGCCGCTTGGATCCCATCCGTTGAGCGCGTCCCGCGCCGCCCGGATGGACTGTTCGGTGGGCGCAAGGTTGATGCTTCCGTCATCCACGGAGCTGAACGCGCCGGGCTGATAAACAACTCCCGCGATCGTATTGGGGAAAAGCGGGCTGTCCACACGGTTCAGTATCACCGCGGCAACCGCCACCATGCCCGTATAGGGCTCGCCCCGGGCCTCGGCATGGACGGCGCACGCCAGCAGATACACATCCCCGGAGGCCGCACCGCCCCCTGAACCCGTATAGGATTTTCCCGACAGCGTGATACCGATGGCCGCGGCCGTTTGGTCTCCTACCTTCCCGTCCACAACCAGCCCGTTGCGGCGCTGAAAGAGACGGACGGCCTCATAAGTTCCGCTTCCGAATATCCCGTCCACAGGCCCGTCGTAGTAACCCCACTGCTTGAGGCGGCTCTGCACCTTCTTTACATTGTCGCCGCTGTCTCCCCAGCCCAGCGCGATTGGCTCGGCTCGGGCCGGTATCTCCATCAGGCATATGGCGAGCGTCGCCACCGTCAGCAGCATGATAACCCATCGTCTTTTCATCGGCAAACACCCCTATTTCGTGTTTTGGACCGTATATTCCCACCGTAGCCAGCGGGGAAATTTATTCTTGAACTTATCGTCGATCAGCCGCTCCCACAGCCAGCTGCGGATCCGGATCGATTCCTCAGGTTTTCCCTTCGGGTAGAGGATTACCTCTTCCCTGTCGGCTACGGGCGCCGCGCCGGTTATCGCGTCCACGTCCTCATCCCATGGCGCCTCGTTCAGGCACAGCTCCGGATATATGACGCACCACCAGTTTTTCCCGGCTCCCGCGCCCAGTATTACGCGAACCGTCCGGTAGGAGCCGGCTGGCCAGACCTCGTCATCGTATACCCTCGAGGGAAACGCGAAGACACCTGTCTCGACGCTGGCCGTGTAATCGAGGTTCTCGCCCGCAATGACAGCATCGGCGATCTGCGCAAGCTCGTTTTTCCGGGCGATGAGCTCCAGATAGCAGCTCCCCGCGTCCTCCCAGCCCGATTTGAGCGACTTAAGCAGCGCGTCGCGCACCGCGTACTTGAGCTCCTGATCGATCTGCTCGTCGCTGTGCGCTATAATATGAAGCCTGACCACATCGGCAACCGGCTCTGTGCGGTTCGTCGTCCTGCATCCGGCAAAAAGCGCGGCGCACAGGCACAGCGCCGCTATACACATTCCAATCCGCATACCTATCGCCTCCCGGTCCGATACTACCGGCAGTATGGGTATGTTTGGCAATCTTTATACCCGGAAATAAATCGTTCACAAAGCGCTGTGGATACGATTTCCGGTACAATAATGCGATGCGTTCCGAAACTGTAGCGGAAAAAATGCCCCCGTCAAAGACGGCCGGGGGAGCAGCGTGTATTTTTACCAAAGTGCAATTGGGTGAATAATGAATACCAGTGATCTATAAAGGATTATTTCGCGCCTGCATACCGCTGATATCTATTCCCGCGTCCACGCAAGCCCTTGGGCCACGGTAGACGCCACGCAGCAAAACGGATACCGCGCCGCCAGCCGCACCTGCGCCCGGGTCGCCGCGTCCACGCTCTCATACAGCCCGAAAAATGCCGAACCGCTGCCCGTCATCCGCGCAGCGAGCGCGCCCGATTCGATCAGATCGGCGCAAATCTCATCGACCGGCAGGCCCAGTGCCCGCGCCGGTGCCTCCAGATCGTTGCCAAGCGCCGCGGCCAGGCGGGCTCTGTCGCTCCTGCGGAGCGCGTCCTCCGCCGCGTCGGGCGAGCCCTCCGGGCACGGCGCGTCCATCCTGTCCATCGCGTGGTACACGGCGGCGGTCGACAGGCCTTCCCCTCCCCGTATAATGAGCAGCGGCAGCTTGCCCGCAAAGGGCAGCGGCGTGATGTCCTCCCCCACACCCCGGCACCTGGCCAGTCCGCCCGTCAGCATGAAGGGAACGTCCGCGCCCAGCCTGAGCGCGTAGCGCGCGAGCACACAGGGCGGCAGGTTCAAGTCCCACAGTCTGTTGAGCCCGATGAGCGCCGCGGCGGCGTCGGCGCTGCCACCGCCCAGCCCGGCCTGCGCGGGTATGCGCTTAATAAGCAGTATGTCGGCTCCCCGGCCATCGCAGAGCGGCTCCAGCAGCCGGGCCGCACGCATCGCCAGGTTTTCCTCCCCCGCGGGCGCGCCGCCCTCTACGCTCAGCGTGATCCCGCGTGCGCGCTCCCCGATCCACAGCGTATCGGCCAGGTCGACCGAAGCCATAATCGTATCGAGCGTATGGTAGCCATCGCCCCGTCTCCCGGTGACATGAAGCGAAAGGTTCACCTTGGCCCGGGCTTCCAGCACCATCGTCATGGGCGCTTACCGCACATCCTCGAATATCTCGTTGATCTGCCGCTCCATATCCTCGCGGGATATGGTTTTTCCGGGAAGAGCGCCGATAAGACCATGACGGAAAACCACCTGTCCGCTGGCGGATTCCACACGCCGGGCCATCGAGTCCAGCACCTCGCCCGAACCCTTCAGGTCCCGGTCGGCCTGCACCGACAGAATACCGACCTGCTTACCTGTGAAATCGCACTGCGCCAGGCACGCGTTGACCGCCGGAACAGTTCGTCCCGCCCACACCGGCGATATGATGTACATTTTATCATAGGGCCGGACAGCGTCCGATACATTGATGTCAAGGCGGCTCTTCGCGCCCCGCAGCGCCTGAAAGGCGGCCTTCACGAAGTCCCATTTCCCATGGCCTCTGGGCTTCCTCTCGGCAAGCTCTATGACGTCGGCCGCCCATTTGCGGGACAGGGCCTGGGCGGCGCATCGCGCGCTGCCGTCGAGGCTATAGTAAAGTATCGCGCTTTTCATGACGGATCCCTCCCCTTTTCATAGGCTTATGTTTTCCATGCGGGATGCCCGAAATCCTGCATTTACTCCGCGCGGCGGTCGCGCGGACACAATACTGAAAGATTAATTGTTGCTCAATAAATATAATATATTTGACATAAATTAGCGCGCCTGCTACAATAACCAAAATTCATGATCGACAATCCATAGAAAGCCCGATAAGGAGGGGTTCGGATGGCCGCCATCGAAGCGCTGTACCTTCGCAAGCATTTCCGCGCGAAGGTAAAGGGCGAGGGCTTCAGCGCAAGCCTGCGCTCCCTCGTGCGCCCCGAGTACCGGGAGACAGTCGCGGTCCGCGACATATCCCTTACCGTTTCAGAGGGAGAGATTGTCGCGTTCATCGGGCCAAACGGCGCGGGCAAATCCACGACGATCAAGATGATGACGGGCATACTGCACCCGACCGCAGGCAGCATCCGGGTGCTCGGGTACGATCCGGTGTCCCAGCGGCAGGCGCTGTCCTATCACATCGGCACGGTGTTCGGCCAGAAGTCCCAGCTGTGGTTCCACCTGCCGCCGCTGGACAGCTTCCGGCTGCTCGCCAGCATATACGAGGTGGATAGGTTAGTCTACCGCCAGCGCCTTGACGATCTGGTGGAGCGCTTCCAGATCGGCGGCCTGCTCAGAACGCCTGTACGCAAGCTGTCGCTGGGCGAGCGGGTGCGCTGCGAGATAGCGGCCTCGCTCCTTCATTGGCCGCGGATTCTCTTTCTGGACGAACCGACGATCGGGCTGGACGTCGTGGTCAAGCATCGCATTCGCGAGCTCATCGGGGAGCTGAGCCGGGAGGACGGCGTCACGGTCTTCCTGACCAGCCACGACGCGGGCGACATCGAGCAGGTCTGCCGCCGGGCGATCGTCATCGACCACGGGCGGCTGGTGCTGGATCTGCCTGTCAAGAAGCTAAAATACGACTACCTGAATCGCAAGCTCGTATCGGTTCGCTTCTTCGAGCCACAGTCCCTGCCCGCCTTCCCCGGCGTCACGGCCATCAAGGAGACCGGCATAGCGGCCAGACTTTCGGTGGATACCCGAGCGCAGCCCATCGGCGCTGTCATCAGCGCGCTCACAGGGGGCGGCAACGTCGCCGACATCACCGTCGCAGATCCGCCGATGGAGGACATCATCGCCGATATATTCGCCAGCCGGAAGGAGGAGAGGTCATGACCGCCGCCAAAGCGCGCAAGTATGGGGCGATACTGGGCGTCAGCCTTCGCAGCGGGCTCATGTACCGGGGCAACGTTCTGGGCGGCCTGCTTTTCTACGCGCTGTTCATATTCGTATTCTTCAGTCTGTGGGGTACCATTTACCGGGCGGGCGGGGTGCCGGGCTACAGCCTACCCCAAATGATCTGGTACGTATGCGTGACAGAGCTTATAGTATTCGGCTGTCGCAGCGGAGTCTTTGGACAAATCAGCGAGTCGATCAAGTCGGGTGCTGTCGCCTACGAGCTCAACCGGCCCTATCACTATGTGTTCTACCGGTTTTTTAGCGCCCTGGGCGGCATCGTGTTCAGCTTTCTCTTCTATGCCGCGTCGGCGCTGGCTCTCGGGCATCTGTTCGTCGGGCCGCTCCCCAATTTCAGGCTCTGGATGCTCCCCTTCGTGCTCGTGTCGATCGGACTGGGGGCGGTCATACAGTTTTTCTCCTACTTGTGCCTGGGGCTGTCGGCCTTTTTCATCGAGGAGAACCGGGCGTTCATGTTCATATACAGCAAGCTCGTGCTGATGCTGGGCACGTTCATACCGGTCGAGTTCTTCCCCGGATGGCTGCAAACGGTCGTTCGCTACCTGCCCTTTTCCTATATCACATGGGCGCCTGCCCGCATGGCCGTTGATTTCTCGTGGGGACATGTCGCGTCCGCGCTGCCGCTGCAGCTTGCCTGGGCCGCCGTGATGATCGCGCTCTCGCTGCTGCTGTATCGAAAGGGGGTGCGCAGGGTCAATGTTCAGGGAGGTTAGCCGCTGTCTGCGGCTCATCGGCCGGTATTTTCTGCTGAATCTGTCCTCGGCGATCGAGTACAGGGCCAGCTTCCTGCTGCAGACTTTCGGCATGGCGATTAATAACGCCACGTTCATATTCTTCTGGTGGATCGCGTTTGACAAGGTGGGCGGGCCTATCGGCGGCTACGGATTCGCCGATATTATGTTCATATGGGCGTTGGCGTCGTCTAGCTTCGGACTGGCGATGGTGGTCTTTGGTAACGCGCCCGCTCTTGCCAGGATCATCTATTCGGGCGAGCTGGATACATACCTGCTGCAACCCCGGCCGGTGCTTGTGAGCGTCATCGCGGCCCGTACCAGCGTTTCGGCCTGGGGCGATTTTGCCTACGGGATCGTGCTGCTGGCCCTCACCCAGCCCCAATCATGGAGCCTGTGGCTTCTGTTCGCGCTGTGCGTCATAACCGGCGCGCTGCTCACCACCGCGATTCAGATCACGGCGGGGGCGCTTACGTTCTTCATGGGCAACGCGTCGATGCTCCAGCAGATGGCGCTCGAGTTTACGATCAACTTTTCAATCTATCCCGAGAGCATATTCCACGGCGCGGTGCGGCTCATCATACACACGCTGCTTCCGGCCGCATTCATCGTGCATGTGCCGCTCACGCTGGTTCGGAGCTTCGAGCCCCGGATGCTGCTAATACTTCTCGTCGTGACGACGCTCTACTGCGCTTTCTCGTTCTGGTTCTTTGGTCGGGGCCTCAGGCGCTACGAATCGGGCAATCTCATACAGACGCGGATATAGTCCGGTTAATCGCGGCTTACTGCCCGGCCATATCGAGCATCCGCAGCAGCGCCTCCCCCATGTGCTGCGGGTAGACGCTCTGTCGGTGAATGACCGGCAGTTCTCGCAGCGTGCGCAGCCAGCGCGGCGGCTCTATGCCTGTCGCCTCCCACAGCGCGTCGCACTGCGCGAAGGGATCGGCGGGCGCTGTGCGTCCGGTCAGCACAGCGTATACGTCACCGCAGAATTTATACGCGCTCGCTGTCGATACCACGACCGCCGCGCGGCCGCTCCTGCGCCGCCTGGCCTGCACATGCATCGCGACCGCCGTATGCGGGTCGATCAGTATCCGGCGCTTGCGCCAGGCCTCAGCGATAGCGGCCCGGGTCTGCCGCTCGTCGGCCCATCCTCCCTCAAAGTCCTCGCGTATGTGGCCAAGTGTCCGGGCAGGTATCGTATAGCTGCCGTCGCGGGACAGCGCCTGCATCCAAGCGGCCACCTGCGCGGCGTCGCGTCCCGAAGCCTCGAAAAGCAGCCGCTCCAGATTGCTGGATACGAGTATGTCCATCGACGGCGACAGTGTCTGATGGAACGGCCGCCGGGTATCGTAACGGCCTCCTCCCAGGAAGTCGCTGAGTATATGGTTGCGGTTCGAGGCGCATACCAGCCTGCCCACGGGCAGCCCCATGCGCTTGGCGTACCATCCGGCCAGTATGTTGCCGAAGTTCCCGGTGGGCACCACGAAGTCCACCGGCTCGTCCGCCGCAATGGCGCCCTGCCCCGCAAGGTCGCACCAGGCTGAAAAATAATAGACGATCTGGGGCGCGAGCCGACCATAATTGATCGAGTTGGCCGACGACAGGCTGTATCCCATGTCTGCCAGCTCAAGCGCCCGCTCCCGATCCGAGAAAAGCGCCTTGACGCCGGTCTGCGCGTCGTCGAAATTGCCGTAAACCGCCACGACATGCGCGTTACTTCCCTGCTGGGTGGTCATCTGGAGCTGCTGCATCGGGCTTACGCCGGTCTGCGGATAGTACGCTACGATCCGTGTTCCGGGCACGTCCCGGAACCCTTCCAGAGCCGCCTTGCCCGTGTCGCCCGAGGTCGCGACCAGTATGAGCGACGTATCGCTGCGCCCGGCCGCGCTGCGGGCCGCCGCCATGAGCCGGGGCAGCAGCTGGAGCGCCATATCCTTGAACGCGCCGGTCGGGCCATGCCACAGCTCCAGCATGAAAAGCCGGTCGGTTATAGTCCGGACCGGCGCGATCGCGCGATCGTCAAAGTGCGGGCCGTAGGCAGCGAGGACACAGGATTGTATTTCGTCGCTCGTAAAATCGTCAAAGAGCAGTCGCAGCAGGAAAACCGCGCGCTCCCCATACGTCATCTCGGTCAGGGCGGTGAGATCCTCACGGCTGATTCGGGGCAGTTCCTCCGGTACAAAAAGGCCGCCATCGGGCGCCAGTCCCGTCATGATGGCAGCCGCAGAGCCGTTAACGGCAGACCCGCCCCGGGTGCTAATAAAACGCATAGTTCCTCCAGCCCGGTCAGATCATGTGGCCGCTCAGGAAGGCGGGCACGTCGTCCGCAGGGCCGCTGATGCCCATTGTGACGGTCAGGTCATGCCGGTTCGCGAAATTTTTCACCTTCAGAAAGAACTCCTCCATCGCGGCCACGCTCTTCGCGCCGCACAGGAGCGGTAGTCCGTCCAGAAAAATATGCTCTATATCAAAATCCTCCGCCAGGATCCCGCACAGGAATCCGTAGAGCATTGGGGAGGAGATGACCTCATACTCGCCGGCGTTGATGTAGCGGATATCGTGATGGAGGTTTAACATGCATCGGTTATCGTCGTCTATGAATACGATGGAGCCTTTGGCAATGCTCATCAGACTGTTGGCCATATCGATCATCCGTTTGGTCTTGCCTGATCCGCGCTTGCCGTAGATGACCTGAATCATAAACATCACTCCTTCCATCATTTAGTTTCATTATATAACAAACTCCCGGTTATTAAAAGTGAATTTTGTATAAACAAACGGCAGCGGCGCTTTGTGACCGATTGCACAAGCACCGGGCTAATCCTATGGCGGATTCGCCCGGTGCTTCCGCGCAGCGCTTGGCCTATCTTTTATAACGGACATGCGTGATGGTATTATAGAAATCGGGATCGGCCATGCGCACCATCGTTTCCATCTCTTCGTCGCCCATCAGCGTATTGCGGCCAGCCGCGAACTCCGCGTCCACCATCTCCCTGACGCGCTCCACAACCGGATCGTGC
>JAAYXU010000322.1 GCA_012515725.1 Clostridiales bacterium
CCGGTTTTCCGGCAAGAGTTATTATACTCAAACGGGTTTCGCTTGTCAACAGCAGAAATAGCAGTTTCTCGGGCATCACACGGGCATCAAGCATCTTTACCGAAAGAGCATATGAGCGATTCCTTTAAGGGAAGGTTCGTTCTTCGCGGATCCGCTGGCCTTCCACCCCGCGGATCCGGGGCGCAGCGTTACGGACGCGATGAATGAGAACTCCCATTTGTCCGCGTGTCCGTATATTTTTTCATCACAGCGGCCTTGCCTTCTGCTCATGCGGGTAGGGCGCCTCGGTATCGCGCCGGGGATAGCGTATCTTGACGCCCGGCGGCGCGACGCGCTTCTCGTAATAGCTCCCGGTTTGCCCGGCGCTTTTCTCAGCCCGGCTGCTCATTCTTCCCTATGAGCTCCTTAAGGCGGGCAATAGCGTCCCGGAGCGTTCCCACGGCGTTAATAAGTCCGCAGTTCACCGCGTCCTGCCCCACCAGTATCGTACCGATATCGTTGGCCATCTCTCCGGTCGCGAGCATCATCTGCCGCAGCGCGTCGCGAGCAATCCCCGAATGGCCGCATATGAACGTAACGACCCGCTCCTGCATCCGGTTAAAATAATCAAACGTCTGGGCCGCCCCGATGATGAGGCCACTCATGCGGATAGGATGGACGGTCATCGTCGCGCTGGGCGCGATGAACGAAAAGTCTGTGCTCACTGCAAGCGGTATGCCGATGCTGTGGCCGCCTCCAAGCACGATGGAAACCGTGGGTTTGCTCATGCCCGCGATCATCTCTGCTATCGCAAGGCCCGCCTCAACGTCGCCTCCCATTGTATTGAGCACAACAAGCATACCGCGAATATCGGGGCTTTCCTCTATCGCTACTAGAAGCGGTATGATGTGCTCATACTTAGTGGTCTTGCTCTGCGGCGGCAGTATGAGATGCCCCTCGATCTGCCCGATGATGGTCAGGCAGTGGATCGGGTTGTTCTTGTTGTCAGGCAGCACCGGCATTCCTGCGCTCTTGACGTTATCCAGCGTCTCTCCCTGCGTTTGCTCGGGTTCGTTTCCGGGAACCGGCATCTCTCCCATATTCAATACCTCACTCATGCTCAGCTGCTCACATCCTCCAGGAAATGCTCGATGTCCTCGACCGTATCAAAAGGCATACCCGATACAAGGCTCTCCCGTACGGCCCGGGGTATGGCTGACGGATCCATCTCGAACGTAAGCCACAGCGATAGCCGCTCGCCTCCCGTTATATTCCGGTAGATCGACAGGCGTTCGTCTCCGTCCGGAAAAAGCACGTAGTGACTCGGGCAGTACTGCCGGATCGTGTGCGTGATCCGGACATGCGACGGAAAAGCCTGCACCTCGCATCCGGGATTCGCTCTGCGCAGCGCGTCCATATCGATTTTGTCGCCGTTTTCGATCGGCGGCTCATGCCGGGTGATCGCGTGGCCGCACATCGTATAGTAGAGTACCCGCTGCACCTTGATATCATTCGGGTTTTCGCTTAGGTCACCGGCCTGCTCGAGCGTCTGGTCCCGGCTGCGTCCGGCCGGAAAATCGGTACTGTAAGGCTCGCCGCGCGGCCAGCCGGTAAAAGCGCGCCGCAGTCCGTAATGAAGTCCCACGGCGGCAGCGCAGCATATGACAGCGACCAGCGCTGCGGTCCATCTCTTGCGCGCCATTAACACCACCCCGAATGAGTCTAGTGTGGCTTTTTTATAGCGCGTCTATTCTGCATATATCAGGCTTAGGAGTAGTACGTTCTTTAATCCATATATGGCTATAAGTAACTTATTCCGCCGTGGATTCATCCCGCGCCGACGCGATTTCCTCCCGCTCGGCCTGCGTGAGCTGCGCGCCCTTTATGAGATCAGGCCGGACGCTGGCGGTTCTTATGAGCGACTGTCGGCGCTGCCACGCGGCGATGTGCGCGTGGTGACCGCTCAGCAGTACCTCGGGAACCGGGATGCCCCGAAAAACCGCGGGGCGCGTATACTGCGGATACTCGAGCAGCCCCCGCTCGAAGGACTCCTCGTCGTGGACGCACTCGTTGCCTACGACGCCAGGTATGAAGCGCAGAACCGCGTCCATAACTATGAGCGCCGGCAGCTCGCCTCCGGTCAGCACATAGTCGCCGATCGATATCTCAATATCGACCCTGTGGTCGATCACCCGCTGGTCGATACCCTCGTAATGGCCGCATACCAGCAGCAGGCCGGGCAGGGCGGCCAGTTCCCGCGCCAGGCGGTTATCGAAGGGAACCCCGCCCGGAGAGGGGCAAACTACACGCGTGCCCGCGGGCATTTGCGCCCGCACCGCGTCGATGCTGTCAAAGAGCGGCTGGGGCGTCATGACCATTCCCGCCCCGCCGCCGAACGGATAATCGTCTACGCGGCCGTGCTTGTCCTGCGTCCAGTCGCGTATATTGTGTACGCTTATGTCGGCCAGCCCCTTCTGCCGGGCCCGGCCGGGTATGCTGGCCGCTATGTAGGGCTCTATTACCTCTGGAAAGAGGGTCAGGAAGCTGATTTTCACGGCGGTCCCTCCTGGCTGAATACCGCCATCTCATCGAATCGCTCGCGGCTCACTGTAATGACGCCGCGCGCCGGATCCACATCCCGGATAAGGACCCGCACCGCCGGAATGAGTACGGTGCCGCGCGCCGAGCGCAGCACGTAGACATCCTGCGCGCCCGACTGAAGCACGTCCTCCAGCACGCCCAGCGTCTCTCCCGCCTCGTCCTGCACCCGGCACCCGATGAGGTCTACGATAAACCACTCGTCCCTGCCAAGGGGTATGGCCTGATCCCGGCGGATATAGAGATCAGTGCCG
>JAAYXU010000043.1 GCA_012515725.1 Clostridiales bacterium
AGCGGCGCTCGCGCGTGTTCGTGTGATGGCCGATAATGTCGATGCGCTTTCGCAGGGAAGGACGTTCAAGACTGCGGACCTTTTTGGCATCCCGGCCTCCTACTGGCTGGATCTGTCCCAATACGACACGGTACAGGAAATGGCCACGCTGAACGCCCCGCTGCTCATGCTCCAGGGCGAGGGCGACTACCAGGTTCCTCCCGATGAATTCGAGCGCTTCCGGGCCGCTCATTCGGACCGATCCGACGTAACGTTTATTAGTTACCCGGGGCTTTCGCACCTTTTCACAAAGGCGGGCGACCCACCCTCCCCCGACGATTACGCAAAAGACAGTACGTTTGACAGCAAAGCGCTCGACGATATCGCCGAGTGGATCGCGTCGCTTAATTGAAGCTACGGTTTGTTGAGTTTAAACATAGTGATCTCCCGGTATGCTTCGAAATCCTGACCAATCTGCGGCTCAAGGTTCGATGTGTGCTGTACGGATACAGTTATACAGGAGATATATTGGTTAATCTATCTAAAATTATGCCAGTCTAGAGCGAATGTTATTGGATGTATTATGGATTTATAGTTTGGCATATTGCATAAATGCGGATTTCATGGTACGATACAATAGAATCAACCGTTTTTTTCTTCTCCTTTCTGCACCGCCGCCCGCTTTCTTTTTTGGACGGCGGCTTTGTTATGCGGTAGCGGGCGCGGTGGCGTATCCTGGTCCCAGTCCATGAGCCCGCGCCGTCCGGATGCGTGCCATAAAGCCCGGTAAGCGCGATTAAAAAACCCGGCCTGCCGGGTACGGGCCCGGGAGGCCGGGTTGGCTGTGGTTCACAGATTGGGTATCTTCTCCTGAATGACGATGGGCTTGACATGCGTGGGCGCTTCGGTGAACAGAGAGCTGACCGGCAGGTCTTCGTATATGCGCTCTATAGCCTCGGCGAATACCGGGCCTACCGACAGCGAGTGTATCTTGTCGATTTTCTTCTCCTCGGGAAGCTGGATCGTATTGGTGACGACCAGCTCCCGTATCGCCGAGTCGCGGATCCGCTCGATCGCCGGGCCCGACAGTACCGGATGGGTGCAGCACGCATATATTTCACGCGCACCGCCCTTTAGCAGCGCTTCCGCGCCCTGGCAGATCGTTCCGGCTGTGTCGATCATGTCGTCGACCAGCACGACGCGCCGTCCCTCGACATCGCCTATTATGTTCATTACCTCCGACTGGTTGGCCGTCGGCCGCCGTTTGTCGATGATCGCGAGCGGCGCGCCCAGCTTCGCCGCGAAGTTGCGCGCACGGGTCACGCTGCCAAGATCCGGCGATACGATGACCAGGCCTTCGCCGGTAAAATGGCGCGCCTGGTAATGGGCCGCCAGTATCGGAACGCCCAGCAGATGATCGACTGGAATATTAAAGAATCCCTGTATCTGCGCCGCGTGCAGATCCATCGTGAGCACCCTGTCGGCGCCGCTGGCGGTAATAAGGTCGGCCACGAGCTTGGAGGTGATGGGATCGCGGGCCTTTGTCTTGCGGTCCTGCCGCGCGTATCCGAAGTATGGGATTACGGCGGTGATGCGCCCGGCGGATGCCCGGCGGAACGCGTCGATCATGATGAGAAGCTCCATCAGGTGCTCGCTGGCGGGAGAGCTCGTGGACTGGACTACGAAAACGTCGCATCCCCGTACTGTCTCTCCGATATTCACGGATGTCTCCCCGTCGCTGAAGTGTCCCACCGAAGCCTGTCCCAGCGGGATCCCCAGTATGTCCGCTATTTCCCGGGCCAGCGCCGGATTGGCGTTGGCGGAGAAAAGCTTGATTCTCATACCCCGTTTCATATGTCCTCCTCGTACCGGCTTGCGTGCTTGCGCACCCAGCCGTCTTTGTTAGTCTGCCGGCAACGCGCGATGGCAAGCGCGTCCTCCGGCACATCCTCGGTGATCGTGGACCCTGCGGCCGTATAAGCGCCCCGCCCCACGGTAACGGGAGCCACAAGGTTCGTGTTGCATCCGATGAAAGCCCCGTCCCCGACCGTCGTGCGGTGCTTCTTATGCCCGTCGTAGTTGACGAATACCACGCCGCAGCCGATATTGGCGCGCTCCCCGATCTGGGCGTCACCCACATAGGTGAGGTGCGGTACCTTCGTGCCGTCGCCTATTACCGCGTTTTTCAGCTCTACGAAGTCGCCTATGCGGCAGCCCGCTCCGACTTTGCTGCCCGGCCGCAGATAGGCAAACGGCCCGATGGTCGCGCCGTTTCCGACCTCGGCCTCGACTAGTACCGACGACTGTATCGTCGCGCCGTCGCCCACGCGGGAGGCGCTTATGCGGTTTCCGGGATACAGCGTCACGCCCGATCCGATCCGAGCGCCGGACTCCAGCACGTTGCCCGGGTACACGACGGTATCGCCGCCGATCGTAACGCCAGCGTCGATATAGGTCGCCGCCGGGTCGATGATCCGGACGCCCTCGCGCATATGCGCCTCGTTGATGCGCCTGCGCAGCGCCGCCTCGGCCTGCGCGAGCTGCGCCCGGTCGTTGATGCCAAGCGCCTCGTCGGGCGCGCAGCGCAGCGCGCCGACCCTGTGCCCTGCGCGCACCATGAGCCCGATCACGTCGGTCAGGTAGTATTCGCCCTGGTCGTTGTCGCATGTCAGCCTGTCCAGCAGGGAGCGCAGAAGGTCGCCTCTGAAGCAGTAGACAGACGTATTGATCTCCCGGATCTCCCGCTGCGCGGGCGTGGCGTCCCGGTGCTCGACGATGCCCGCTACGTCGCCTCTGTCGTCGCGCAGTACCCTGCCGTACCCGGCGGGATCCTCAGCGATCGCGGTAAGCGCCATGGCCGCGAAGCCGTCCCGGGTTACGCCCGCGGCAAGGGCCTCGAGCGTATCGGAGCCAAGCAGCGGCATGTCCGCCGCCGCCACGACGACCGCGCCGCTCTCTGGTATCGCGTCCCGCGCCGCCATGACCGCGTGCCCCGTCCCCCGCTGACTCTCCTGCACCGCGAACCGGGCCCGCCCATCGAGCGCGGCCATGACCGCGTCGCGGCCGTGACCTACGACGACCACAGGATGTGCGTCTATTCCCCGGGCCGCCTCCATCACCCACTCGGCCATGGCTCTGCCACAGAGCGTATGCAGCGCCTTGGGTATGGCGGACCTCATGCGCTTACCCTCTCCGGCGGCCAGTATGATAACTCGTGTCTGCATGCTACGCCTCCATTCCTCGGACATAACGCGACGGGCGCACGTCCACCTTGCGCGACGTCTCGTCTACGCCGTGAAGCACCATCAGCGCGTGGCAGTTGTCCACTAGCTTTCGATCGGGCTCCGCGGTGGTCATGACGACGCCCATGCCCGCCACGGTCACCGAGAACTCGCGCATCAGGTCAACGACGCCGCGCAGCGTGCCGCCCCGCTTCATGAAATCGTCGATGATGAGCGCGCGCTGTCCCTCGACGACGGCCCTCTTTGGAAGCGACATCGACTGGATCTTGTGCGCCGAGCCGGTGACATAGTTGATAGTTACCACCGAGCCCTCGCTGATGCGCACGTCGCGGCGCGCCGTTATCATCGGCACGTTCAGGCAGCGCGCCACCATCAGAGCCACCGGTATGCCCTTTGTCTCCACCGTTACTACGAAATCAGGCCGCGTATCCCGGAACCAGTGCGCCAGTATCTCGCCCATGCGGGCCACCTTGACCGGATGCGACAGCTCGTCGAGCATATAGAGGTAGCCTCCCGCAAGGATCCGTTCGGGGTCTGACAGGCGCAGGCACATCTCGTCCACGAATCGCCGAGCCGCTTCGGGATAGGGCGTGGGCAGATACCGTACGCCGCCGGCCGCGCCGGTTACGGTTTCGAGGCTCCCAAGTCTGAATTCCTCCAGCACCGCGTGCGCGATATCGATGTCTTCGCTTATAGTGGACTTGGCTGCGCCGAATAGCTCGCTGAAATGATTGAGCGTATAGATGCGGTTGGGCATATCGGAGAGAATCTTTATCATCGCGCCGATTCGTTCGCTGCGTTTTATTTTTTGCATGGGCGTTCCCTCCAAAATCCGAATATTCACTATACTTCACTTATTATAATTCGTTTTTTGATCTTTTTCCAGACTTTTTTATAAATTGGTGGTAAAATAACAACAAAGGACGTCATATCATGGACTGGCGGACAGTATGGGCGAGAGAATGGGAGGAATTGGGCGTGCATATCCGCGATTTTGCAGGTCTAAAGGTTCATTTCATAGGCATCGGCGGGGTCAGCATGAGCGGGCTGGCAGAGATACTCATAAGCCGCGGTTACACCGTCAGCGGATCCGACCGCTCGGAAAACGCGCTGACCAACAAGCTGCGCGCGCTGGGAGCCGAGGTGCACGCGGGCCACAGCGCCGGACAGGAGCGCGGCGCGGCGCTCATCGTGAAGAACGCGGCGATACCGGACGACAATCCCGAGCTTGCGGCGGCCCGTGCGCGGGGAGTGCCTGTTATGGAGCGAACGGAGCTTCTTGGGCAGATCATGGGCGAGTACCGCACGGCTGTCGGCGTGTGCGGCACCCATGGCAAGACCACGACGACCTCTATGCTGACCACGATACTCACTCTGACCGGGCGGGATCCCACCGCGCACATCGGCAGCGAGCTTGCGCTCATAGGCGGTACGACCCGGACCGGGGGCCATGATTTCTTTGTCGCCGAGTCCTGCGAGTACAAGGACGGATTCCTTCGTCTCTCGCCCACTGTCGTCGTGATGCTCAACATCGACGCGGACCATCTCGACTACTTCCGCGACATCGACCACATCGAGCAAAGCTTCGCGGCCTTCGCGGATCGACTGCCTGACGACGGGCTGCTCATCGGAAACGGCGACGACGCGCGGGTGCGGCGGATCATGGCGGGCTGCGGCAGGCGATGGGAGGCGTTCGGACTGGGCGCGGATAGCGTCTGGCGCGCGCAGGACGTCGCGGCGGATGCCAACGCGTGCGCCTGCTTCACGCTGCGATACCCCGGCGGTAGCGTTCCCATCCGTCTCTCGGTTCCGGGACGGCACAATGTGATGAATGCGCTGGCCGCTCTGGCGGCCGCGGCGGCCTGCGGAGTGTCTCCGGACGAAGCCGCGCCCACTCTTGCGGCCTATACCGGGGCGGCGCGCCGTTTCGAGAAAATCGGCGAGCGCGGCGGTGCGCGGATATACCACGACTACGCGCACCATCCGACCGAGGTGGCGGCCACGCTGGCCGCGGCCCGGCAGATGAACCCGGCACGGCTCCTGTGCGTATTCCAGCCCCACACCTATACGCGCACGCGGATGCTCTTTGACGCGTTCACGCACTGCTTTGACGATGCTGATCAGGTCGTGCTGCTGCCCATATACGCGGCGCGGGAGCACGATCCCGGCGACATCTCCTCGCAGATGCTGTCCGACGCCATAGGCGGAAGGCCGGACGGCCCGTCGTGCCGCTGCGCCGCGGATTTTGAGGACGCGGCGCAGGTCATCCGCGGGCTCATGTCCCCCGGCGACATCGTGCTGACGCTGGGCGCGGGAGATATAGAAGCGCTGGGGCGGCTTATCTGGGAATAAAGAGTACGAAAATACGGCGGAAAACTCGGGGCGCTGCCACATGGCAGCGCCCCGCGGTGTTTCGTATCGATCAGGCCTGTGCGATCTGCGGCTCGTTGATAATCCGCGCGAATTCCTCTCCGTCCAGCTTCTCCTTTTCAAGGAGCACCTCGACGATCCTGTCGAGCTTGGCGCGGTTGTCGCTGAGTATCGTGGCCGCCCGATTGCGGGCGTTCTCGATGATCATGCGCACCTGCGCGTCGATCTTTGCCGATAGCTGCTCGGAGAAATTGCTGGTGTGCCCGATATCCCGTCCTAGTACAAACTCCTTCTCTCCGGCCAGATACACCGGCCCGATTTCGTCGTTCATACCCCATTCGGTGACCATGCGCCGGGCGAGCTGACTTACCGTCTTTAGATCCGAAGAGCTTCCGGTGGATATGTCGCCTGTTACAAGCTCCTCCGCGACGTACCCGCCCAGCCCCATCGCGATACGGTCGAGGAGCTTAGCCCGGCTGATAAACTGGGTCTCCTCGTCGGGCAGCGTCTGGGTGTATCCGCCCGCCATGCCGCGCGGTATGATCGATACCTCGTTGAGCGGATCGCAGCCGGGAAGCTTCTGGGCGACCAGCGCGTGGCCCGCCTCGTGGTACGCGACCAGGCGGCGGTCAGCCTTCGTGTATTTGCGGCTCCTCTTCTCGGGCCCCATCTGCACCCTTTTGATGGCCTCGGTTACCTCGTCCATCGATATTTCCTTCTTGTTCTTCCGGGCGGCCAGTATAGCCGACTCGTTGAGAAGGTTTTCAATGTCCGCTCCGGTAAAGAGCGGTATGAGGCGCGCTATCTTATCGAGCTTGACCTCGGCTGCGAGCGGCTTGCCGCGCGCGTGCACCTTGAGTATCTCCTCGCGGCCCTTCACGTCGGGATAGTTGACGACGATCTGCCTGTCGAACCGGCCTGGACGCAGCAGCGCCGGGTCCAGTATGTCGGGGCGGTTGGTCGCCGCCAGTATGATAATGCCCTCGTTGATGGAGAAGCCGTCCATTTCGACCAGCAGCT